>CAXAGK010000037.1:0-15658 GCA_963968305.1 uncultured Rickettsiales bacterium
GATGCCGGGTCCGTTGCCTCCACGGTAAGCACCTTGCCCGGCTCCATCTTCTTCATCAGGCGGCGCGTCTTCAGCACCGGCAGCGGGCAGGCCAAACCTTTGGTATCGAGAAATTCATCCATGACAACGGGTTATTTAACGTGCGCAGGCGGATGAGAAAAGAGCCTCCGGTCAATTAAGATTTATTCTGCGTCTTCCAGCAGGCCTTCCGCCCGCAAGACCGGCACGACACCGCCCGCCTCCGCGATATCGAGAAGCGCCCTCGGAACCGGGTTGCCCGAGACGTCGTTACCCTGCGTGAGATTTCGGATGGTCCCCGCTTCCCAATCGATCGCGACCCTGTCGCCATCGGCAATCGCACCGACCGCATCCGGGGAAGGAAGGACATGAACGCCGTAATTTACACAGTTCCGCAGACCCAACCCATTGAAGGAAGCAGCGACGATTCCGACGACCCCGAGCCGCGCGAAGACGTTGCCGATCGGCCGCGCCGATCCGAGGCCAAAATTCGTGCCCGCAATGATCACGTCACCGGGCTGCACTTCGTCGCACCAGCCGGGCCTATTGGCGGAAAAGCAATATTTGATCTGCTCCTCTACCGGCAGCAAAAATGCGGCCCCCGGTAATATCAAATCCGTGTTGATATCGTCGCCGAAAACCCAAGCGGTCCCTTCGATTTGCAAAGCCATGACTCAAATCTCCCGTGGATCGGTGATGACACCCCGTACGGCGGAAGCCGCGACCGTTGCCGGTGATCCCAGATAAATATCCGCCTCGGCGCTGCCCATGCGGCCCTGGAAATTTCGCGTGCTGGCGGTGATGCACACCTCGCCATCACCGAGCACTCCCATATGGCCGCCGTAGCAAGCTCCGCAGGTGGAATTGGTGACCACCGCACCGGCGTCCATCAAGGTCGCTACATAGCCTTTCGCCATGGCTTCCTTAAAAACACTTTGGCTTCCCGGCGTTACGATCATGCGCACGCCGGGGGCAACTTGGCGGCCGGCCATTATCTCGGCTGCAATGGCGAAATCCTCGATCCGGCCATTGGCGCAAGACCCTATAAAGGCTTGGTCGATTTTTGTCTCGGATAGCTCGGTCGCCGGGCAAGCGTTGTGCGCGACCTTGTGTGGCAAGACCACTAACGGCTCCAGATCCGACACATCGATCCGGATTGTCTGTTCATACGTTGCATCGGGATCAGGGTCGACCGGCTCATACGGTTTCGACGCCCGGCCATCGAGATACGAGGCAAGAACGTCATCGTGGCGGAATAGTGAAAATTCCGCCGAGAGCTCCGCCGAGAGCGTCGCCAGGGTAAATCTCCCCTGCATCGGCATGGCAGAAATGGTGTCGCCGTCCCATTCCAGATTGCGGCCTGGAAAGGCTCCGTGAATATGGGCGATGTGATGCAAGATATCGCGGGCATAGACACGCTCGCCAAGATCGCCGTCGAGGATCAGCTTCACGGTCGGCCCGACCATGTACCACGCCTGCCCCTTGCAGAGCGCATACATCATATCCGCCAAGCCCAAGCCGCGCGCAAGGCAGTTGAGGGCACCTGAGGAGCAGGAATGCGAATCGTCACAGGCGAGCGTCATTCCGGGCAGCGCCAATCCATCTTCGCCCAAGACCACATGGGCGATGCCGTGCCGCCCTTCGTCATAGAATTTTTCGATACCGAACCTGTCAACGAATTGACGCATCCGTTTCATCGCGTTGGCGGCGGCAATGCTCGGTGCCGGGACGGTGTGGTCCGCGACAACGACAATCTTGTCCGGATCGAATACTCGGGTCGGCGTCTGATGTCCGCCAGTGATGCCGAAGACAATGTCCAGATCGACGACAAGGTCCAGATCGGCCATGACGATATCGCCGGGCGCAACGGAACTTTGTCCCGAATGCGCGGCGAGAATTTTCTCAGTAATTGTGTGTCCCATGAAAGCTACCCTGCGTCGAAGCGCAAGAACCGGGTGACAGGCTCCAGCTCTTCCAATTCGCGGAAAGTCGACAGAAGCGTGCTCAGCTCCGTGCTCTCCGCCTCATTCAATCTTCCAGCCACACAGTCGGCGAATTTCGCGATACGATCGGCCTCGTCGAACGGATCGTCGATTGTGCCTCGAGGATGGGCTCGAGTTGTCTCCAGCACACGGCCGTCCTTTAAACGCACGGTCACTTCATGATCCGGCTGGGTCGTCGCCGCGTGTTCCATCTCGACCGGAAACGCATCCATGGTGATGCGGGGGATCAGCGCCCGCAGTTCCGGGCGGAAGACGGCTTCCGGTGCAAAATCGGCGATGCGTAGATGATCCTGTACCAGACCAAGCGCCACGCAATATTGCATCGAGAATTTCGCCTCACGGTCGGTTTGCGGGTCGTCGTAGGAGAGGTTCCGCTTGTTGGAACTGCCGACGACCGTATGGACGCTGTCGACTTCATCCGCCGTGAACCCGTGTTCGCGCCGCAGGTCGAGCACCGCGTCGAGACATTTATGGGTCGAGGCACAACAAGGATGACGCTTGGGGACGATACCATGTTCCAGAATTGCCAACTCCTCACCGAATCCTTCCAGCGACTTCTTCCACCCGGGTGGAAAATTGCCACCGAAAAGCTCGAGAAAGCCCATCGGTGCTTCCAAAACTTCCATCCGACCTTCTAGACCCGCGGCCGCGAGTTGCGCCGCGGTCAACGCATGCTGGGCGGAGAGTCCTGCATGAAAGGATTTCGCCATCGAGCCGAACTGCGCTTTCGGCCCGCACGCCATCGACGTGCCGAGGCTAAGCGCATGCGCCATACCCACGCGGTCAAGGCCGAGTAGCCGCGCGCACGCCCCCGCCGTTCCGATACCGATAATGGTCGAGGTCGAATGCCAACCGATATTGTAATGCGACCAATTCACACCGCGCCCCAAGGCCATTTGGATTTCGAACCCGACGATATAAGCATCGACCAATTGCTGACCGCTCGCCCCGATCGCCTCGCCCAGCGCCAAAAGCGCCGGCACCTGAACTGCAGAGGTATGCCCCAACACCACTTGGACGTTGTCGTCATAATCCAGCGCATGGGCCGCCGTACCATTCGCCATCGCAGCCCAGGGTGCGGGCAACTTCTCGGTTTGCCCCACGACCGAGGACAGACCGCTGCCCCAAGCGGACACACCGCGCCGTACATTCGCCGGACTGGCGTCATCCGCTCCGGCGATCATGCAAGCGACCGTATCTCCGAAGGCATGTGCTGCCCGTTCGAGCGCCAGTTCCGGCCAATCCAGCGAGACGTCACCGGCCCAATCGGCCAATTGTTTCAGGACAGGTTCCGTCGCGTCGTTTCCAACCGATGTTGCTTGATCGAGCGCCATGATAATCCTCCAAAATTCTTAGCAATAAGTATGGCGCGCAAAGCCGCCATATCGAACCCCAATGCTCAATCACGACGCTCCGTTAAGCTGTCGGATGACACGCTCCGCGGTCTCGACACCTGAGTTGTGGGCACCATGCACGGTGCCATAAGCGTTGACCGCGTGAGCTTCGCCCGCGAAATAGAGGCCCTCGCCAACAGGCTCCGCCAGCGTGAATCGATCGTCCGCATAACCCAAACGCGCTGTCGAGTAACCGCCGCGAATATGCGGGTCTTCGCACCATCCGGTCGCTTTCGTAGCGGTGATTGCATTTAGGATATCGGTGCCGAACGCATCGACCAGCCGGTCGACCGCAAACGCAGTCATCTCGTCTTCCCCGACCTTGGAGATCGATCTGGCAAACTGGCCCGCCATATAGGCGACGGCGATATTCTCATCGAACGGGCGTATCTGGAACCGTACCGCCTCGTTCGTCGCGTGAACGTAGGCAACATGCGCATCGTCCAACCCGAAGACATCGCGGTCGAAGGCAATCGCAACTTTCTCTGCCTCACCGAGCGGTATGTTTGTGAAGGCCTCGACGAGCGGACCGGGGAGGCGCGGCGCAAACCGTATCGCGTCCGCCGCCAGGACATTGTTCGAGACCGTAACAATGACAGCTTTCGCGCGCAGCGTGCCGCCCGAAGTCTCAACCACCACATCCGTGCCCGACCAATCGATCCCCCGCACAGGGGTCGAGAGAGAAAGAGGAATACCTTCACCGTATCGCGCCAATAAAGCGCCGTAGCCGCAACGCACTCGGCGGTTTCCCGTATCGTCCAGATAGCGATAATCGTCGAAGGCGGAGCTACGCTCCGGCTCCATGCCGGAGAGTGCCGCATACCAAGACTCGAACATTGGGCGAAATTGGAAGTGATCGGGCACCGCATCCGAGACCGCTACATCTTCCGCGGCGACGCCCAATCTTTGGATGCGGTCGAAAACGAGGTCACAATAGGCTTCGTAATCGCGAACGTATCCCGCATCCGCCCACCCCTTCTCGGTCCATATCCGCTTACCTTCGGCAACTGGCTCCAGCGTAATTTCTTGGGCGGTGGCAAACTCCGCGAAAAAGTTGCGCCCTTGATCGTGCAACCAATGCGCCCCTTGGTCCCACGCGATGCCGACGCTCTCGTCATCCGTATAGGCGCGGCCACCGATCCGGTCCTTTGCTTCCAGCACAACTACCACGAGACCGGCATCGCACAGAGTGCGCGCAGCGGAGAGTCCCGCCGCCCCCGCGCCGACAATCACGACATCCGGCTCCCCCGACACGTCCGTTCCTTCCCGCAAATGTGATATGGCCAAACGCGGCAAAACCTTGCCGATGGGCTCACCTATCCCCAATATACAAGCAGACAGCAAACGCAGGCACGGGAATATCGATCATGTTTTTCACATCGCCTAAAAAATTGGAACTACCAACCGCCGATACGGCCCTGCCGGGACGTAACGCCGAGATGCCGGTGCCGGCGAACCATTTCGTAAACAAGAACCCGCTGAAAGGCCCGTTCCCGCAAGGCACCGAGAAAGTCATTTTCGGCCTCGGGTGCTTCTGGGGCGCTGAACGCATCTTCTGGCAAACGGAAGGCGTCTTCTCAACATCGGTCGGCTACGCCGCCGGCATCACGCCGAATCCGACCTACGAAGAAGTCTGTTCGGGCCGCACCGGCCATAACGAAGTCGTTCTGGTTGTCTATCACCCGATGAAAGTGTCGTTTCAAACTTTGCTCGGAAAATTCTGGGAAGGCCACAATCCGACCCAAGGGATGCGCCAAGGCAACGATATGGGTACGCAATATCGCTCGGGCATTTACCTCTATTCAGACGCTCAAAAAGCTGCTGCCGAAGCATCCCGCGCCGCATATCAAGCGGCACTCGCCAAGGCCGGGCATCCAGATATCACGACGGAAATCCTCGACGCGCCGGAGTACTACTACGCTGAAGATTATCACCAGCAGTATTTGGCGAAGAACCCGTCCGGCTATTGCGGCCTCGGCGGCACCGGCGTGACGTGCCCCGTGGGCATCGGTGTCGCAGCAGAGTAGCGCCGCTCTATCCAGGCTTTCTCATCGTCAGTTTCGGCTTCACCAGACCGAAGAAGACACCGGTAACCTCGAAGCGCCAACTGAGATGCGTGGCACACCCGCCACAGAACGCGATCCGCCAGGCATGGCCATTGAACCAAGAGAATTCAGTGGTCGCATCGCCCCGCACTTTGGCCCCCGGCGCTTCCTTGAAGCAGAGAACCCGGAACAAGATTCTGGCCGAATTAAAGAAGGTGTGTTCGTGCGCACCATCGAATGTCATGCGCTAATCCGTCCGCGTGACGAGATGGCCGCAGGCGGCGCAATAGATTTCGCTCGCCTTTTCGTCCGTGACGTCGTCTTCGATGAGCGTGTCTTCGGCGTCTTTGAGCATGCGGCAGTATAACGCAACGGAGAGTCATACTTCGATAGGCTCAGTATGAGGTGTTTGCGTGCAAGACCTCACCCTGAGCTTGTCGAAGGACGAGCGAACCTAGCCGAAGTTCCGCTCGAGGAAATCTACCACACCGCCGGTAAACGCGTCGTTGCGGTCTCCGGCAACCATGTGGCCGGCTTCGGCAACGTCGACGAATTCGGCGTGCGGGACCAGTCGTTTGAAATCCTGAACGTTCTCCAGACTTACCACGTCGCTGCTCCCGCCACGCACCAATAGAGTTGGAATCTTGATCCGGGACGCAGCCTCACTGATTTCCTTCGATGCTACTTCGTCATGCGGGTGGCGGCGGTCGAGGAATTTCGGGTCCCAATGCCAAAACCAACGGCCGTTCTCGCCGATCCGCAGGTTCTTCTTCAGTCCACTGACGTCCTTCGGGCGGGAGCGATGCTCGCGATATTCAGCGACCGCGTCCGCGGCATCTTCCACGGTCTCGAACCCGTCCGGATTTCTGTTCATGAATGCAAGGATCCGCTCGACCCCCTTGGTCTCGATCTTTGGCGTGATATCCACCAACACCAAACCACGGCAGAGGTCTGGCGCACCGGTGCCGACGACGAATGTTGCAGTTCGGCCGCCAAGCGACGCGCCGACGAGGACGGCCTTACGGCCGAGCTTCGCCAAGACGACATTGATATCGGCGACGAAGTCGTGCGCTTCGTAATCGCCCGCCGCCGACCAACCGCTATCACCGTGCCCCCGCAGATCGATGCTGAGGGTGCGCCACCCTTTCTCCGCCAAAAGCCGGGCCGCACCGCCCCAGGAATGTCGGGTTTGGCCACCGCCATGCATAAACAGGATTGGGTCCGCCTCCGGATCGCCCCAAGCGTCGGCGATCAAAGTGACGCCGCCCGACGCCTCGAATTTGATTGTCTCCGCTTCCATCACTCCGCCGCATGCTCCGCAAAGGTCTGGCCGAGAAAGTCGACCACCGCGTCGGTGAAAATGTCGTTCTTGTCGCCCGCCACCATATGCCCGGCATCGGCCACATCGATGAATTGTGCGGTCGGCAGAAGCGTGAGGAAATCCTGCACCCCTTCCGGGCTGACCACATCGCTGCTACCGCCCCGGATCAGCAATGTCGGCACCTTGATGTTGGGTGTGGCGATACGAACCCGGTCAATATGCATCGGATCGTTGCGGTCCTTGCGGTCAAGATATTTCGGGTCCCAATGCCAATACCAGCGCCCATCATCCTTCAGCCGCAAATTCTTCTTCAGCCCGCTGACGTCTTTTGGCCGGGACCGGTGATGGCGATACGCCGAGACCGCATCCGCCGCCTCTTCCAGATTTGCAAACCCATCGAGATTAGCGCGCATGAACTGCTGAATGCGCGCAACACCCGCGGCCTCGGTCTTGGGTGCGATATCAACCAAGATCAACGCCGTGGTCAGGTCTTGCGATCCTTCGCCGAGCGCCATCAGCGCGGTGCGCCCGCCAAGCGATGCGCCACAAACCACCGCCTTGCGCCCGATTTGCTTCTGCACCGCGTGAAAGTCAGCAGTGAAGTCGTCCAACTCATAGCTGGCGGAAGGCGACCAGCCGCTGTCGCCGTGGCCGCGATGATCCATGCTGATCGTGTACCAGCCCCGCTTGGCAAGCGCCGCCGCGGCACCTCCCCAAGCATGCCGGGTTTGGCCGCCGCCATGCATGAACAATATCGGATCGTTGGACGGATCGCCGTAGATATCGGCAGCGATCGGGAATCCTTCAGCGGATTCAAACTCAATAGTCTTCGCTTCGGTCATGAACAGTCTCGTCCCATTGCCCCGGTCAACAAAGGGGCGGGCCTAAGCCCGCCCGAAGTGTCGAACGCAGGGAGGTTATTAACTCATCAACCCGTAAAACTTACCGGCGTTCTCACAAGTGATCTTGTGGATTTGATCCGCCGACAATCCGGCGAACTGCTCTTCGATATATTTATCTGAATCAGGCCACACACCATCCCCATGTGGATAGTCCGAGCCCCACATCAATGTCTCAAGGCCAATATCGTCGATCATGCGGGCGCCGATCATGTCATATTGGAATGTCGCCTTGCATTGACGCTTCCAATAATCGCTCGGCTTCATCTTGAGATTGAGGTCGTGGAAGCGGTCTTCCCATTCGAAATCCATCCGGTCGAGCGCATAAGGCAACCAGCCGATACCGCTTTCGCCCAAGGCGATACGCACATTCGGATAGGTCTCCAAGACACCGCCGCCGATCACCGCCGCGACAATGTTTATCAGATGCATCTGAAAGCCCGAGACGACGGTAAAGATCGCCGCTCGGCGGGTCATTTGATCGTAATCACCAAATTTATCGATCGGGACCGCCGGAAATGTGTGGAAATGCAGCGGCAAGCCGGTTTCGTTCACGGCCTCCCAAATCGGCTTCCACATCGGATGATACATCGGCTCCATATCCCAGGAGCACGATAGCTCGAGTCCCTTCAAACCAAGATCGGCAGCCCGGTAAATTTCCTTTGCCGACGCATCCGGATCGCCATACGGCAGACAGGCCAGCGGAATTTGCCGGTCCGGGTATTTCAGGAATTCCGCCGCCAACCAATCGTTATAGATGCGGTACATCTCATTCGCGGCGTCGTGATCTTGCAGTTTCGAGGCAGCCCCCAGAATACCGTACATCACCTCCGCGTCGACATTGTCGCGCTCCATGTCCTTGAGCCGAAGTTCCGGCGTCGAGACCCGGCGAATGTCCTTCTTACCGTCATCATAGAGGCCGGTCGCCGCCATTAAATCAGCCCGCGCGTGGGTTCCCGGAATATACTTCGCACCCGCCGGGCCCAAGCCATTCTTCAAGCCGAAAGACGTGCCATTCTTGCAGGTCCAATACGGGCCGTCCGGACCGTCGGTGACATACGGCATCCGATCCTTCATGGCGGAGGCGGCCTCGCTCGTGAACAAGTCGGGCGGCATCCAGCACATATCGATGTGGCAATCCGCCGAAATACGCTTGTAATCCATCGCGGTCAGTCCCCTCGGGAGTAAATGTCCTGCCAGTGACGTATAACGCGATTGAGCCTTGAACAGGGAAAGGTCCGGACAACTTCGCGCCCACCAAATCCCAATTGACCGTCGCGCGGCTTTATGGCTCTATAGCGCCATCATGAGAGACACATTTGCGATTACGAAATCAAATTGGTGGTGGCTGCGTTCATAAAACGGCGGCCCAAACTCTTATGTGTGAATTCGATGGCTGCCGGAACCCGGGCAGCCATTTGTTTTTTCGACGTCGGCATCGCTCGGGGCTCGGACGGTCGAGGAAGACTTGGAGGAAGCTGATGCCATGACGAATATGGGAAATAACGACTTTACCACCAAGGGCGGCGTCACAGTGCGCCGTACCACGGAAGCCGAAACCTATGAAGGCGCGCGTATGCTGTTGGTCGACTCGCTCGACTCGCATCGCGGCGTCCTGCTTTCCTCCGACTTTGAGTATCCGGGACGATACACGCGTTGGGATATGGGCTTCATCGATCCTCCGGTGGAGGTCTCCGCAATAGGCCGCGCCGCGCGAGTGCGGGCGCTCAGCGACCGCGGTCGGATACTTGTCGACGCCGTTGCTAAACGTTTGCCAGAATTGGACTTCCTTGAGAGTCACGCGCTAACGGACGACGGTTTTACCGTCCAGATCAAGCAATCGACCGAGCGCTTCCCCGAAGAGCAACGCAGCAAGCAGCCCTCGACCTTCTCCTTGGTACGCGAATTCCTGGATTTCTTCAGCGCGCCGCAGGAAGAAGCTTTCTTCGGCCTCTACGGATCATTCGGCTATAATCTGGCGTTCCAGTTCGAGCCGCTGGACCGCAAACAGAATCTCGACGGTGATCAGCGCGATCTACTGCTCTATCTGCCGGACCGCTTGCTCCTGGTCGACCATCAACGCGGCGAGGCGCTGTGGCATAATTACGAGTTCGAAGTCGACGGTCACTCGACCGCAGGCATGGCGCGGAGCGGCCCCGTGGAAGAATTCAAATTCGCCGATCCCGCACCGACTGCGAGCGATCACCAGCCCGGCGAATACGGCGTGACGGTCAGCAAGGCCAAGGAATACTTTAAATCCGGTGACTTGTTCGAAACCGTCCCCGGCGTAAACACCTGGCAGCCGGTCGAGGAGCCCCCTTCGGTCATCTTCCGGCGGTTGATGAAGGTCAATCCGGCCCCCTACGGCTTCTTCATGAATATTGGCGAACAAGAATATCTCGTCGGCGCTTCGCCTGAGATGTTCGTGCGGGTCGACGGTCGTCAGGTCGAGACATGCCCGATTTCCGGCACTATCCGACGCGGCACCGATCCGATCCATGACGCCAGTCAAATCCTGACCTTGCTGAACTCGAAGAAGGACGAGTCGGAGCTTACCATGTGCACCGATGTCGACCGTAACGATAAATCTCGCATCTGCGAGCCGGGATCGGTGAAGGTTATCGGACGGCGTCAGATCGAGATGTATTCGCGGTTGATCCACACGGTCGACCACGTGGTCGGCACGTTGCGATCAGAATACGACGCTCTCGACGCGTTCCTCTCGCACGCCTGGGCGGTCACAGTCACCGGTGCGCCGAAGAAATGGGCAATGCAGTTTATCGAGGATCATGAACGCTCGCCGCGTCGCTGGTATGGTGGCGCCGTCGGAGCGGCCTTCGCCAACGGTAATATGAACACTGGCCTCACTTTGAGGACAATTCAATTCAAGGACGGCATCGCCTCGGTCCGTGCGGGTGCAACACTGTTGTTCGATTCTGATCCTAACGAGGAAGAGAACGAAATTCACCTGAAGGCCTCGGCTTTCCTCGATGCGATCAGCAAGCCGACCCCGGCGGGCCATAACGCGGAAACACCGATGCAAGCGCAGACCGGTGCCGGCAAACGCATCTTGCTAATCGATCACGAGGATTCCTTCGTCCACACTTTAGCGAACTATTTCCGCCAGACCGGGGCCGAAGTCCAGACCATGCGGTTTGGCTTTGATATGGTACAATTGGACGCTATCGCGCCCGACCTCGTGGTGTTCTCACCGGGACCGGGCGAGCCCTCGGATTTCGCCATGAAGGAGACGATCAGCGCGTGCTTGGAACGGAAACTCCCAATATTCGGCGTCTGCCTCGGCCTGCAAGGGATCGCAGAATATTTCGGCGCGGAGCTAAAATTCCTCAATTATCCGATGCACGGAAAACCGTCGACAGTCATCGTTGAATCGTCTCCGATGTTCGCGGACCTACCGCCCGCCTTTACCACGGCGCGCTATCATTCGATCTACTTCAACGCGGACAAAGCTCCCGACGGCATCAAAGTATTGGGCCGCACCGACGACAATGTCGCCATGGCCATTTGTCACGAAAGCCTGCCGATCTGGGCGGTACAGTTCCATCCCGAATCGATCCTGACATTGGAGAACGATCACGGCTTGCAGGTGATCCGCAATGTGGTCGGCATGGCGGTCGCGGCGGCGGGGTAGCCACCTGTCGAAGGATATCGCCTGATCTAAATCTGGTTCAGGATGAGGTCTGCAATATAGGGGAACACAAATGGCCGATTGGCAGTTGGGCGATATCGAGGTGACGTCGGTCTTGGAACAGATGGCCGAGTTCATGACCCTGGAAGAATTCTTCGACGGCTTCACGCCGGAGATGTTCGACGCCCATAAAGACTGGCTGCTGCCAAACGCCGTCTCTCCCACCAGCGGTAAGATGATCCTGCCGATCCAATCCTATCTGGTCCGCACCAAGCACCACACGATACTGATCGACACCTGCGTCGGATGCCATAAGAAGTTCAAATGGGTTCCCGATTGGAATGATCGCCGAGATGATACTTATCTCAGAAATCTAAAGGCCGCCGGCGTCGATCCAACCGAGATCGACTACGTCTTCTGCACCCATTTGCATGTGGACCATTGCGGCTGGAACACGAAGCTAGAAGATGGGCGCTGGGTCCCGACATTCCCGAATGCGAAATACATTTTCTCACAACAGGAATACAAGTCCCACGCGGAATCAAATAACATCGTCTTCCGCGAGAGCGTACTGCCGATCATGGAAGCCAAACAGGCGGAGCTGGTAGCGATGGATTACGCCCTCGATGACAATATCTCGTTGACGCCCACGCCGGGCCACACGGCGGGTCATGTCGCGGTGCAAATGACATCGAACGGCGTACTTGGCACCATGTCGGGCGACCTAATGCATTCACCACTGCAATGCATTTATACGTCGCTTTGCCCGACAGTCGATCTGGATCAAGCGATGGCCAGCACCACACGGCAGAAATTTCTCGAGGCGCATGCGGATCAGGACAAAATCGTGATGACCGCCCACTTCCCGCTGCCCTCAGTGGGCCGGGTCGTCAGCCAGGGTGATGCGTTCCGGTTCGAGTATTTGGACTGACAACCATCCCAGCACAGATCACCATTCCGGAAACCCAAAGGGTGATCTGGAATTATAACGTTGTTAATCCCCCGCCGCCGCCGTCTTCACCGGATCCAGCTGCACGGAGTTTTCGCTGAACCGACTTTGATAGGGATCGGTGTCCAGTTCTTCCAACTCGATCTCGCCTTTAAGGACCTGACGTTTCCACTCCTGATGCTCGGGCTCCATCTCTTGGAATTCGGGCATGACCTCGTTCGCGAACAGCTCAAGGCTTTCACAGATGTGCTCGTGGGAATTCTTACCTGCCTGATTGAGCAGGATGATCTGATCCACATGGGAGCTTGAATACTTCCGTAACCGGTTGCGGATAGTCTCGGGTGAGCCAATCAAGCCGCCGGAAATTGCCTTGGCATGGCCTTCGGGATTGGCCTTTTTCCAGGCTTCGTATTCAGCCCAGAGGTCGACCGTGCCTGGCGGCGGGCGGTCGCGGCCTTGGCCGAGGCGGTCGGCGCTGTAGAATTTCAATGCGAACTGAAAAAACGGAATGCCGTCTGCGCGCCGCTTCGCTTCCTCGTCTGTCTCCGCGCACATGAAGTAGCTGACCAGCGCCATGTTCGGGTTGGTTTCATAATTGGTCAGTTTATCCATGCGCTTGGTAAAGGAATTGTAATACGCATGCACCCAAGCGTGGGCGGCGTCGGCGCTAATGAACTGAAAACCGAGCGCTCCCATCCCCCGACGTCCCGCCATCTCTATCGTCTGCAATTGCGAGCACGCGACCCAGAGCGGCGGGTGCGGTTTTTGTACCGGTTTCGGCAGGACATTGCGGAGTGGAAATTTGAAATGGGGACCGTCATATTCGAATCCGCCATCGGCGAACATTGGCATGACCGCGCGGACCGCGTCTTCCCACACTTCGCGCTTCTCCGGAATGGTGCGATCAAAGGGAGCGAGTTCCGTAAGGCTGCCGCCTTCACCCATACCAAATTCAACCCGGCCGTCGCTAATCAGATCCAGAGTCGCCACGCGTTCGGCGACGCGGGCTGGATGATTGGTGGTCAGCTGAATGATGCCGTGACCGAGACGGATATCCTTGGTGCGTTGGCTAGCAGCACCCAGAAACACTTCCGGTGCCGGGCAGTGGGAATATTCCTCGAGAAAATGATGCTCAACCATCCAGGCGTAGTCGACGCCCAGCTCATCGGCCAATTCCACTTGATCGAGGGCGTTCTTGAACAGCTGCTGTTCCGAACCCGTTTCCCAGGGGCGGGGCAGTTGCAACTCATAGAAAATGCCGAATTTCATGGTCGTCTCTCCCTAACCGCCGCCGAGCATGCCGCCATCGACGACCAACTCGTTGCTGTTGATATACCGGGCCTCGTCCGACGCCAGATAGAGCGCCGCATAGGCCACATCCTCGACCTCGCCGAGACGCCCCAACGGCACGGATTGCGTTCGCTTCTCGGCCGATTCTTCCAAGTCACCGTAATACTTAAGCACCGCCTCCCCGAGCGGGGTGCGCACCATACCCGGATGGATCGAGTTGCAACGGATATTGTATCCCTTGCGCCCACAATAGGCCGCGACCGATTTCGTCAATTGCCGCACTGCGCCCTTCGACGCGCCGTAAGCCGCGATCCCCGGTGTCGCCCGGAACCCGGCGGTGGACGAAATATTAATGATCGACCCGCCGCCACTGTCCTTCATCGCTTGGATCACGGCCCGGCATCCAAGGAAGACACCGTCGCTGTTGATCTCCTGGACGAATTTCCACTCATCCAGGCTCATGTGTTCAATATCTTGCGCGGCGCCAGTTCCCATAACCCCGGCGTTGTTCATGAGGATGTCGAGCTTACCGTGCATCGCGACGGTCTCTTCGACGACGCGTTTCCAATCGTCTTCCGAAGTCACGTCATGGGCCATGGCGCTCGCGGCATTACCGATCTCCCGCGCCACCGCCTGCACGCCGTCGACGTTCTTATCGGTGAGCACGACCTTGGCGCCTTCGCCCGCGAAAATCTTACCGGTCGAAGCGCCGAAGCCGGAAGCCCCGCCGGTGATGAGCGCAATCTTGCCGTCCAGTCGTGACATTTTGTTTTCCTTCCTCTCTAACTCTATGCGTCATTCCGGAAACGCAGCAGCGTTATCCGGAATTATGGCCTGAGCCTCGCCCCTGATAACGTCCACCGAATAAAAGGCTCAGGCAATAATTCCAGGTTCATCTCTTCGAGACGCCCCGGAATGACGGTGTTCGGATAAAACCATCTGGTGTTTCCTATTCGCCGTCCGGTTCCGGCGGGAACTGCAACAACAACACGCTGGCCCCCTCAGTGCCGCCTTTGACGGCCAGCGGCGCGTCGTCGTGAGCGCGATAAATCAGTGATTTGGTCTCATACTCGTCCCCGTCATAGCGAACGGAACCTCCGACCACATAGGCGTACCCACCCGCACCATTGGTCTCGAGCGTGATTGCACATTCGTGGCCGGGTCCGATATTGAACTGGCGCACGCCAAGGCCGTCTTCTTCCAACGGGATAAGGTCGGCAGTCTCCACGGCGACGGATTTCAGCGCCGCGGCGTCCGGCACCGGCACCTCTTCAGCCACCCGGTGCAGCCGCTTGATCTTACGCAGCTTGTCCCGGTTTGCGGGCATGAGTTTCGCGCCGGAATCCCAGTTGTTCCGGAGCGTCATGTAATGCGCGCCGTCATCGCCCGCGGAGATCGGGCCATAGGTCGTGTGCGCCTTTGCGTAATGCACCATCACCCCATCGAAGGGCTTTTTGCCGAAGGCTCCCTTACCATGCACGAACACCTGGAACTGGTTGGTATCGTGGAAATGCGCCGCTACTTCACTGTTTGCCGGCTGTTCGATCAGATACGCCTGCGGCATGGCTTTCTTGTTCTCGTCCGCGCTGCCGCCGCGCGCCGGTGGCGAGCCGAAATAGAGACTGCGATAAAACGGCTTCGCGATGACTTCGGGAAAGGTATTACCAACACGATTTTCGTTGGCTTCCCGGGCGGAAACAGCAATCGGCATGGGCGTCACTCCGTATATCCAAGTTGAAGATTTATGTGGGGCGGTCTCGTGGCCCGACTACCCGGCGGCGCGCCGTGCCGATTGGACCGCATTCTCCAATGCGTCCAAGAACCGAATACGGTCCTGTTTCGTAAAGGATGGATTCGTGCCGCGTATCTCTCCTCTGTCCCGCAAATCCGCCATTAGGTCACGGGTTGCGAGGGCGGTACCGATATTTTGCTCGCTGAACGGCTTGCCGGTCGGGCCCATGACGGTGGCACCCTTCTCCAGACATCGCGCCGCCAAGGGGATATCTGCGGTAATCGCGATATCGCCCGCTCCTATATTCTCGACGATCCAATTATCCGCGGCGTCCAATCCTTCGGCAACGACTTCCAAC
>CAXAGK010000038.1:0-15494 GCA_963968305.1 uncultured Rickettsiales bacterium
CGTCGTCGTTGCGATATTCCAACCATCGCCTTCGTTCTCTAACAGGTATTCGGGCGGCACTTCCGCATCAGTCATAAACACCTGATTGAATGACGCGTGATCGTTCATTTGCCGCAACGGCACGACATCGACGCCAGGTTGGCGCATATCGATCAAGAAATAACTGAGGCCGTTATGCTTCGGCACATCCAAATCGGTGCGCGCGAGAAGAATACCGTAATCCGCGAGATGGGCACTGGTGGTCCACACCTTCTGGCCATTGACGACGTATTTGCTCCCCTTGCGTTCCGCCCGGGTCATTGCACCGGCTAAATCGGATCCGTTGCCCGGCTCGCTGAACAATTGGCACCAAACGTCCTCGCCCGTGAGGCTACGGCGCAAGAATTTTTCCCGCAGCATGTCCGTTCCGTGGGACAGGATCGTTGACCCCGCGAGGGTCGCGGCCCCATTCCGCGCCACGGTTATCGCATCGACCCGCTTGAACTCCTCATCGACGACCCTCGCGAAGCCCATCGGCAAGTCCCGCCCGAACCATTCTTTCGGCCATTGCGGCATGCCCCATCCGGAGTCGACCAGGATATTCCGCCATTCGAAGAGGCTTCCGTTCGGGTCCCAGTTTTCCTCGAGCCAGCCACGGATTTCGGCCCTGATCAACTCTTCGCTAAGTTCGCTCATACATATTGCTCCTAGGAGCCGTCACGTAGGGCTGCCCAAATGCGTTGTGGCGTCGCCGGCATATCGATATGCGTGCGCCCGGTCTCGCGTGCCAGAACGTCGACAATGGCGTTCATGACCGACGGCATCGAGCCGGAACAACCTGCTTCCCCACATCCTTTCGCGCCGAGCGGATTGGTCGTTGCCGGCACTGGATGCGAGCCGAAATTGAACTCGGGTAAATCCGCCGCACGCGGCATCGCGTAATCCATGAAGGAGCCGGTGATCAGCTGGCCTTGTTCATCGTAGAGCGTGTCTTCCATCAACGCTTGGCCCAAGCCCTGGGTAATACCCCCGTGAACCTGTCCCTCGACAAGCATCGGGTTCACGAGCGTCCCAAAATCATCAACGATGTGATAGCGATCGACCTTCACATCGCCGGTCTCCGGTGTGATTTCGACCTCGACGATATGACATCCGTTCGGAAATGCCGATGGTGGCGGGTCTTCCGCAAGTTCCGCATCCAGTGTCTGTCGGACGCCTTCGGGTAGTCCTTCGCGTACATGTTCCGCCAGCTCCAAGATCGAAACCGTTCGGTCCGTACCAACAACGGCGAACCGACCATTTTCGAATTCAATGTCGACTAGTGCGGCTTCCAAGACATGCGCGGCGATTTCCTTGCCGTTCTCGATCACCTTTTCTGCGGTGTGCAGCATGATGGTGCCACCGGAGATCATCGTCTTCGAGCCGCCGGTTCCCTGTCCCGCTATCAGCTCGTCGCTATCGCCCTGTATTAACCGAAACCGGTCGAGGGGAATGTTGAGCTTTGATCCGACGACCTGCGCGAAGGCGACGGCGTGCCCTTGGCCGTAATCAAGCGAGCCTGAGACCATCGTGACGGTCCCGTCTTCCTCGAAGCGAATGCGCCCCATCTCACGCGCCGGCGCCCCAGTCGCCTCGAGATACGTCGCGATGCCAAGCCCGCGCAGCAATCCTTTGTTCGCGGAATCCCGTCGGCGCGCTTCGAATCCGTCCCAGTCAGCAGCGGCAAGCGCGTCATCCATCACGGCCGGGAAATCTCCACTGTCATACGTCATCCCAAGGACCGTCGTATGGGGAATCTCGTCGGGGCGCAACATATTGCGCCGCCGCAACTCAACCCGGTCGATGCCCATCTCACGTGCCGCCGTATCCATCAGCCGTTCCATGTAATAGACGGCTTCGGGCCGCCCGGCACCGCGATAGGCCCCGATCGGCGTCGTGTTCGTAAACACGCCGAAGGAGCGCGCATGCAAGAGCGGCAGACGATAGACGCCAGGGAAATTCCGCTGGACGTTGTTGGTGTACATGTGCGGGCCAACGGCGCTAAAATATGCGCCCGCATTCCCGTAACTGATGAGGCGGGCCGCCAGAACATTCCCCTCCGCGCCGAAGGCCAACGACCCTTCGGCCCAACCGTCACGCCCGTGCTGGTCGGAGAGGAAACTATCGCTTCGCTCATCGCACCATTTCACCGCTCGTCCAAGCCGCCGGGCTGCAACCAGAACCGGTGCGTATTCGGGATAAGGTGCGGATTTCATACCGAACGATCCACCGACCCGGTATGTGCGAATGCGCAGATTTTCGCGCGGAATGTTCATGATCGATTCAGAGAGTTCGGTCGTAAAGCCGAAGACGCCTTGGGTCGGCACATGCAGCGTATATCGCTCACTTTCTTCATCGTATTCGGCGACCGCGGCGCGTGGTTCCATCGGTGCGATGACCACCCGGTTGTTGCGAAACGTCAATCGCGTGACGTGATGCGCGGCAGCAAAAACACGGTCAGCTTCCGCTTCATCGCCAATTTCCCAATCCAGCGCACGGTTCGCCGGTGCCGCGTCGTGCAATTGCGCCATGCCGTCGCGCAGAGCCTCGCACGCATCTGTCACTGCCGGGAGCACCTCTAAATCCAGATCGATAAGTTCCGAAGCATCCTTAGCATCCTCAAGGCTTTCTGCGACAACAACGGCGATGGCCTCTCCCCTGAAGCGAACCTTGTCCACCGCCAAATTAGGCCGGTCCGGCTTAATCATGAGTGAGCCGTCTCGGCTCTTCAGATTCAACCGGCAAAACAACGGTTTCACACCTGCGGCGGTCAGATCGTCCGCGGTCAGAACGCATAGCACGCCAGCAGCAGCGGCCGCGGCGGACACATTGAGTTTTCGGATGACGCCGTGTGCGTATGGCGAGCGAAAGACATAGGCATAGGCCTGCCCCTCAACGCTTATGTCATCAGTGTAAACACCGTCACCACGTAACAGCATGGGGTCTTCAAGGCGTGATACCGGTTGCCCGACGGCAAATTTCTCAAAGGAGGCATCGAGCGAGTTCGCCGCTTCTGACATTCGTACAAGTCCTCGTCTAGGTTTAGCCTATACAGGGACTTATTCTTCGAGAGGAAACGCACCAGCTGGCAAAAACCAAACCATATCCGAAACGATGCTGTAGAGCGACGCAGTCGGAGAGCAATTTGCGCTTCGACACAGTGAGCCTAAATTAAGCTCAGCCGTGCCGTTCGCGTGCCAACTGGGCACCCTCGACCATCGCCCGCAGTTTAGCGCGCGCGATATCAAGCGATAGTGGAACCAACCCACAATCTGGAGCTGCCTGAATTTGATCCGCCGGCAAATACTTTGCCGCCGCCAGCAGTTTACCCGCCACCTGTTCCGGCGTTTCGATCTCGTCGATACCGTTGTCGATACAGCCGAACATAACCGTCTTCGACGGACAGAGACGAAGCAATTCTGGATCGAGCTTGGAGGCCTCAAATTCGAGAGCAAGCTGGTCGATCTTTGACCCTTCGAGCGCCTCGAGGATAACCGGATAACTATCCACAATCGGACGCGGTACACCAGGCATCGGATAGCTATAACAAATATGCGCCGCCGTTTTGGCCGAATTCACCCCTTCCAGGCAACGATCCAACGCCGTGATACCCCACTCCTTTACCTTGTCCGGATATCGGCTGAAGACCGGCTCGTCGAACTGGATCACTGCGACACCGAGCGCATCAAGCTCTCGGGCTTCTTCGTTCAACGCTGCCGCGACTTCCATCGCCATGGTGGCTTCATCGCCGTAATGTTCGTCGGCCGTGGAGTCGACGACTGTCATTGGTCCCGGCATTGTAATCTTCACCGGCAGATCGGTTTCAGCCAGCATGAATGCGGCATCTTTCTTAAGCATTGAGCCCGGCCGACGAACCGGGCCGATGCATCGTCCCACTTCCGCCAACCGCCGCTTGTTGCGGGTCCACTTTTTCGCCAATGTCTCGTAGTCGAATCCTTCTAAGCGGGACGTGATGTAAGTGAGATAGGAGCTCCGTCGTTGCTCGCCGTCGCTGACGACGTCTATGCCGGCGCGAACTTGGTCATGAACCGTCAAACGGGTCGCGTCGTCGCGTGCGCTCTCCAACAAGTCGCCGCTGAAGAGCCAATCCGCACCCTTACCGTGGACCTGCTTGCCTTCTGCATTCAGCGGCAATTGCTCCATTAGCCAAGCGGGCTTCGGCATTGAGCCGACAACGGTTGTAACAAAAGCTTTCGGCATGACGGTTCTTCCCTTATTCAATTTCCTAATCCGGCGAGACGACATCAGATGCAAGAAGCATAGATCATTCCTTGGGGTTGAGTACTCCACTCGTCACAAATCTAAATTTTTGACAAACCCCTCAAGGTTTCGACTGGCGGCGCACTCTTACCCACCGAGCCACCAAGGCATTTCTACAAAGCTTTGGAGCAAGCCCGCCGGATATCTCAGTGTTAAAAAATACGACATGAGACCGAGAAAAGCGACGCCCGCGGTCCCCATCACAGCGTTCTTAATCCGTGACGAATCCGTATGCCAACTCGTAAACGCAAATATGAACAATGCGCACCCGAACGGGAATCCAACCAGTGCGACCGCCCCCAACATTCCAATCACCCAGGTGAGATAATAATACTCACTCCGTTCAGGTGTATCACCGAGTTCGCCATCGTGCAGCGCAGCTATCGGCCTGTTCGCACGAAACATTGCGATCAACAACGGTGTCGCCAAGCCGATTGCAACAAGAGAAGCAATCATAGGAAAGGTGCGACCCAATACATGATACTGGAAACTATCGAAAAATGTGACGGCGGCAAACGCCGTCATGAAGACAGCGAAGTAGAGTTGCGGCCGCTTGTTTTGCACACCGTTAGGTCCGTCTTCCGCATAGGTTTTCCCGGCGTTCGGAGAAAACCGCCACGCCATGTAGATTGAAACTATCGTTAAGATCAACAGAGCAATGACAATCGGGCGTTCAAAAAAGCTCCAACCGTATACTTGCGCGGCCTGATATATCTTCGGCTCTAACCGTGGTGCCAAAAAATAGCCGATCAGCAGGGCCGGTCGCGACCAGCCGAAGCGCTTCATGAAGACACCGAGTGTGCCGACAAAAAGTAGGGCGATCAGGTCCTGCCAATCGCGGGTTGCCTGAAACGCCGCGAAAAATATCAGCATGATCATAAAGGGCGCTAATAACGCGTATCGAATTGTCGTCAATTTTGCGACGTGATTAGCGACCGCAAGACATACGATCGCGCCCAGTACATTCGCCAGAGCCAACGACCAGATCATCACGAATGTCAGGTTGAGGTTTTCGGTGATCATACCAATCCCGGGCTCAACTCCAACCAGGACAAACCCACCCAACAGGATCGCCATGCTTCCGGACCCAGGGATACCAAACAGGAGCGTTGGGATCAGAGCGCCGCCTTCCTTGGCGTTGTTAGCGGATTCTGGAGCCAATACCCCCCGAATATCGCCTTTGCCAAACCCTTCGCGGTCCTTCGATGTCTGTATGACATGGCCGTAGGCGATCCAATCGACGACTGAACCGCCCAACCCCGGCAAAGCGCCAACAATGCAGCCAATGACCGAACACCGCAGGACAATCCATCTGTGCCGCACGGCATCCTTGAACCCCTGCAACCAGCCGTGTCCAAGGGTACCAGTTTCAGAAATTGAGCGGCTGCGCCTGAGCAAATCAATTATCTCGGGCAAGGCAAACATCCCTAGTCCGATGATCACGATCGGCAGGCCATCGCTGAGGTAGCTGGATCCAAACGTCATGCGGAATTCACCAGTCGCGGGAGCCGCGCCGATGCTCCCAACCAACAATCCGATACCGCAGGTGGCAAGCCCCTTCAGTGCACTTGTGCCGGTCAACATACCAATCATGCTGAGAGCGAGAACGATCAACAGCAATTGTTCACCAAAGCCCATTGCCAGAATGATCGGCCGCGCGGCGAAGACGGCTCCGGTTAGAATTACGGCACCGAACAACCCGCCGAAAAGGGATGCCGTGAATGCCGCGCCGAGAGCACGCGCACCCTCTCCTTTTTTCGCGAGCGGAAAACCGTCGACAACCGTGGCTTGAGACCCGGCCGTGCCGGGAATTCCCATCAGTACCGAGGGAAATGTATCGGATGTTACCGTCGGTGCCAGCAAGCCTATCATCATCGATAGTGCATGGGATTCGTCCATGCCGAATACGAAAGGCAGCAAGATCGACAGCCCAGCGATCCCGCCCAAGCCTGGCAGGATGCCGACAATCAAGCCCAGCAATGTCCCTAAGCTTAAAAACAGCAAATGCGACGGCGTCGCCATATCTGCCAGGGCCTGGAAGAAGAACTCAATCAATTACAGTTCCTCCACTTACGACCGAGGAATCGCGGTCCGGCCATGAACCGAGAGGCCGAACCGCTATAGTGTTCCGAATCTGCAAACTACTTCAAGTCTACGCCGTGATTTTCCTTCAAATACGGCTTCAACCAAGCCTTAGCTTCCGGCGATATCTTGGTTGCCGCATCCCGGACTTCGAGAGCTTGATCACTAATCGTCTGCGGATACGCTCCGAAGATCTTGGCTTTCTTAGTGATGAAATCAGCGTCCTTAAGCATCATTCGCGCAGCGTTTCGCCAAGCTTCGACGACATCCTTAGGCGTGCCTTCAGGCAGGTTCAAAGATTTCGACATCGTCACCAACATATGGAACAACGACTTATAAGCCTCGTAACTCGGCCCCGATGGCGCTTTGCCATGAACCGCCTTATAGGCTTCCTGCCAGATTGGCACATCCGGCCATGTCGGATCGCGCACGAACTCGCCGGCCGCACTGTAAATGCCGTAGGTGTAAAGCGGCACCGCGATACCGTCCTCGATAAGTTTCTTACGATTGTTGCGGTACGACAGGCTATTGTCGAAATTGACCGTGAATTCACCACGCTCGAATGCCAGGGCCATTGGTCCGTTGCCCTTCATGCCCCAGACGTCTTTGGTCTTGATGCCGAGCAGATTGAGTCCGACCCGTAAGCTCAAACCGGCTGAGGTCGGAGTCTTCCCACCAAAAACCAGTTGGTCTGGTTTTAAGCTCCGCATCTTTTCGATCTTACCCTTGATCGTCGGGATGTCCTGAATTCCCAGATCCTTCCGCACATATTGCATGGTGCTGCGCGGCGAAAGGATGATCGGAATGAACTCATTCAACTTGAACTTCACTCGGGGATCGCCGAGCGCAAAATTCGAAATTGTCGACGTAGACAAAGCGAATACCCAGGTGCCGTCCGGCTTTGCCTTGCTGGCAAAGTAATTGCCGCCCAGAATACCGCCCGCTCCTGATTTATTTAGCACAAGAATCTTCGGATTTCCCGGTAAATACTTTTGGAAATACGGTTGCAAGAACCGGGTATAACTATCCGTTCCACCACCTTCATTGAATGGCACGACGATCGTTATCCGCTTGCCAGAAAAATCGACAGCATGCGCAGGTGTGTTTAGCACCATCGCAACTCCCATCAACAAAATCGGTATAGCAATCAAGCGAAACAGCCAGCTGCTAAATGCCCGTTTTTTCATCACAAATCCCCTTTGGTTTCACTCCATTATCCAGACGCCGAAGCGCGATAAATTACATATTTAGAGGGCCGATACTCCCCGCATAGACACGTCGCGAATATATATTTGCACTATAGGAATTCATGCAAAAATCCTTAGCTGTACCCACGATCTGGAACTTGTTCTCCTTCCAATATCCTTACGTTTCTGCGCTTCTCAACTGAGTTTCCATCGATGAATATCAGTCTTTCGTAGCAGCATCAGCACAGATTCTACCCTCTCTCACCAAAATTCTGTGGCTCAACGAATTCAACTCGGCATTTCATTGGAGCACTGCTCCGCGCGTTCTCATCTATGACGGACCTGTAAGCTTTCGTGGCGTGCTTCAGAAACGATTAAGAATTATTAACATCTGCGAACAGAGAACAGTTTCTCACTCGCTCTAGCAGAATGTTTGTCTCAATCTCGCCTTTAAACTGGTTCGATCCGAACGTCTCAACCGTCTTAATTGTCCCGAATAAGGGACATTTGAGGCGCGTCCCATGTCGACTATTACAATCGGCATAGGATGCCTTGGACAAAGACACGCCTACCCCGATTCCGGCGATCCGGTACACGCGGGGCAGGAACGTAGTTTTCGTCGAAGTCGGTTCAAAGTCGATTCAGATTTTGTGACCTCCTGTATCGGTTGTGGGTTATGCGGTGAGGTTTGCAACCGGGAAAGTGCCACATGCTAGATTATTTAATTTATTGAACTAAAGAGCTTTGAAGGGGGACAGAGATAATGTCGATGGCTTTGGGGTCGACGATGCAAGCCTCTCTGCAAAGTGCACATCCCGTGCCCAAACCGTTGCATCAAATATTTCAGCATCGAAAACGGCACGGCGTCGATTGATACGCCGTATATCATCCCGCACGAAAAGGCGTGCATCTTGTGCATGTAATGCGGCGATGTCTGTCCGACCGGAGCGATCCAACCGGTTGAACGCAACGTCACATCGATCCTCGGCAACGTCAAAATGGGCCACGCTGTGGCCGATGAAAGTTTATTCTTGTCCTATCAAGGTAAGCCATGCGGCGTGTTGCTTGGGATTTCACATTTTTGGGTGCTCGATCTCAGAAAGTTGCGAAAAAGTAACATCGCAATTTTCACGGAATTCAGAGGGCCACGCGGAACCCTCAGTACTCAGTGATGATCGGCAACATTAATCAAAGGTTCGGTAGCATTTTCCATTATTCCGGCATGACAATACTTTAACCGGACGAAACTTTACCAGCTACACGGTTTTGAGGAACGACGGCGACCTTATGCTCAGGATCTGGTGACACGTCGCCAATCAGTTCAATTATTCACTCTAAGGCGATAAATTAGCCGCTCGCTAGCCGTATCAATCGATAACGAGAAGAGGATTTGAATCTGGCGCAAACATGTGTCCAAGAGGTTATGATAACGGGCGTTATTGCCCGTTGCGATCAGATTGTGTTTACGTTCATCGGGGAGAGACTGCATGCTCAACAACAAGACCGTCACCAGTGTGGACGGCGTCGGACTCAATGTTCGAACCTTCGGTAATCCGGCAGGCCAGCCAATCCTCCTTGTACATGGATTCGCGCAATCTCTTTGGTGCTGGCATAAACAAGTCTCGGCCCCCGAGCTTCAGAGCTTCCATCTGGTCGCATTCGATATGCGCGGCCATGGCCGGTCCGACAAACCAGACGTCGCTGCAGCCTACCAATCAAGCGAAGTCTGGGCTGGCGACGTTGCCGCCGTGATCGACGGATTGGCGCTTGAAAACCCGCTGGCCGTCTTCTGGTCTTACTCCGGCCTGGTATTAAGCGATTATCTGCGCCGATATGGAGATGAAGCGCTCTCCGGCATAAACTTCGTCAGCGCGCGCACGAAGGTCGGCACACCGGCCGCCAAGGAAATGTCGGGCACCCTTTTCTCCGATCTCGTTCCGGGTTTTTGTTCCACTGATGCGGTCCGGCGCGAGGCCGCGGTGCGCCTTTTTCTTGAAAACCTCACTGAAGACGGCATCCCCGATCCCGATTTCTACACCATGCTCGGTTATAATCTCGCGGTGCCGCCGCACATCTGTGCCGCCATGCTGGATCGCCAGGTCGACAACGACGATGTGCTTAAACGCAGTTCGGTGCCAACTGTTATTACCCACGGCGATCACGACACCTCGGTCCTGCCATTAATGGCAAAACACCATGAATGCATCATCCCCAAGGCGGAACTCTCGCTCTGGCCCAATATCGGTCATGCACCGTTTTACGAGGATGCCGACCGTTTCAATGCGGAACTCGCTTGTTTCGCATCCCGATGTTTCAAGCTCAGGAAATAGCGGTTAAACTGAGCGATTCTTGAAGTACGTATCCTTGTGAACAATTTTATCGCCCCGAAAGGTGAGGACATCCAATGCAAGGAAATCTTGCTTTTCCCCAGTCTTCAACGTCGCTCGCCGACGGAACTCGCAATAAGCTTTATCACCGACGATCCTTGCATCCAGCGTTTCCCACTGTACTGATTCGACGCTGTCGAAAAGTTTCTGGAAGACGGCGCGAATCTCGTCATGACCGGAAAACCGCGCCCCATGCACTTCTGAACCCGCACCGTGATCGAACTTCGCGTCATCCGCAAAATGCGCCATGACTGCATCGATCGCGTTGCTGTTAAATGCATCCCCAATCGCGTCGAGCAAAGCGGTCGTAATAGCGGTCTCTGTCATAGAAAAACTCCTAAAAAACTCACTGTGCCCCAGGGGGGATGACCCTTAAGCCGGTGTAAACACTGACCCGGCATTCATTCCCCATCGATCGTCCTTGAACACCACAACGTAAAGACAAATGACCTCAGCGATCAATGAGTCGTCTTTGCGATATCGGCTAAACCGACCGACGACATGGCATTTACTTTTGCTAATTAGATCGCCTTCTATCGAATCAACGATGCTGTAAGCCCATCCCGCGCCGCCCGTCCGTTCACTAAACGAGTACAAATATTCCGTCTCTGTATTCCAAACTAAAACCGAACCATCATATTGAATTCTGTAGTGCGGGAAATGCATAGACCGAGCGATTAATTGAGGGTCAGAATTATTTACCCCCTCACAATATAATCTCACGGATTCAACTGCGGCATCTAGCTCCAGAGCATTTTCGTCCATGGTGATACTCAACCTTTCTGAAATCAGCTTTTCTTTACCAACAACCCAATCATCTGTCGACCGGGGCTTAACGATCATCGCCGGTATAGCGCCAAATTTCGTTTGATCCATCGCAACGTGGCAAGGAACGCAGCCACTATCGGGCGGATGCGCCGGTACTTTTCAGGGAATAGAACAGTAATAACGCCAAGAAACAGTTATATTTATCCAGGTTGAAGCTTAGTAATGGGGGCAACGATTGATTGGATTCTCGACGCCCTGGGAATGCAGGTAAGGGAGTAAACGCAGGTATGAACATCAAATTCAACGACCGTCTTGCCCTTGTGACAGGGGCCGCACAGGGGATCGGTCGGGTAACGGCGGAGCGCTTTAAGGCGGCGCGCGCGCGGGTGCATCTGCTCGATATCGACGAGGCGGGGGTCGCTTCAACGGCCGCCGAGATCGGCGCGGAGTATAGCGCCGTGGACCTCGGCGATCGCGAGGCGGTCGCTAAATGTATACACGCCATCGAAGCCAAACATGGACCGATCGACATCCTCGCGAGCGCCGCTGGTGGCGTCCGCGGGCAGATCGGGCGGTCGATATCGGAAGTATCCGAGCAGGATTGGCGCGACGTCTTCGCCGCAAATGTTGACGCCGCTTTTTGGCTCGCCCAGGCGGTGGCCCCTACGATGGCCGAGCGAGGCCATGGCCGGATCGTCTTCGTTGCGTCGGGCGCGGGGTTACGTCCCAGTCGGACCGGTATTCAGGCATATACGGCCGCCAAGCACGCCCTAGTTGGCCTGACCAAGCAGCTTTCCTGGGAGTTCGGCCCAACGGGCGTGACGGTGAACGCCGTCGCGCCAGGATTTGTGCTCTCCAATCCGGCGAGCGTCCAGCAATGGGAAAGCTACGGCGCAGAGGGCCAAAAGCGCCTCGTCGAGGGCATTCATACCAAGCGGCTTGGGACTGCCGAGGATATAGCAGCTGCGATCCTGTTTCTGGCGAGCGACACTGCGGCCTGGATCTCCGGGCAAATCCTTTCCGTCGACGGGGGACGATCGTAAGCGCCAGACGCATGTCAGGTTGGTGGGGCAAACCTGGTCAGATCGATCCCCTCTACCGCAGACTTATACTCTTCGATACTCGGCGTTCGGCCAAGTATTGTTGATAGAACGACCACCGGCGTTGAGGCGAGAAGAGACTCGCCTTTCTTGTCCTCTGAGTCTTCAACCACGCGTCCTTGAAAAAGGCGCGTTGATGTGGCCATGACGGTGTCGCCCTTTTCCGCCTTCTCCTGGTTGCCCATGCAAAGATTGCAGCCGGGCCGTTCCAGATACATGACATTGTCGTACTTCACGCGTGTGTCGGTCTTGGGTGCACTGTCATCAAATTCGAAGCCCGCATATTTTTGCAAAATTTTCCAATCACCTTCCGCCTTCAACTCGTCTACGATGTTGTAAGTCGGCGGTGCAACCACCAGCGGCGCCTTGAATTCGACCTTGCCGTGCATCTTCTCCAGGTTGCGGAACATCTGCGCCACAATTTTCATATCTCCTTTGTGCACCATGCAGGAACCGACAAAGCCAAGATCGACCTTCTTCTCAGCATTGTAATGCGAAATTGGCCTGATCGTGTCATGCGTATACCGTTTGGAGATATCTATATTCTCGACATCGGGATCGGCGATCATCGGCTCGTCAATCTTGTCCAAGTCGACGACGACTTCCGCAAAATATTTCGCATTACCGTCTGGTGCCAGCGCCGGGTTTTCTCCAGATTTTATTTCTGCAATGCGCTTATCCGCTTTGTCTATCAACCCCTGTAGCATCCGGACATCGTTATCCATAGCCTTATCGATCATGACCTGAATGCGGCTCTTGGATATCTCTAAGGATTCGATGAGGGTGTCATCATTGGAAATACAGACGGATGCTTTCGCCTTCATTTCCGCAGTCCAATCCGTGAAGGTGAAGGCTTGGTCCGCGAGCAGCGTTCCGATATGGACTTCGATGATCCGTCCCTGGAAAACGTTGTCGCCAAACTGCTCCAGCATTTGGGCCTGCGTCGCATGAACAACGTCCCGGAAGTCCATGTGATCGCCCATCCGGCCTTTAAACGTAACTTTGACGGAATCGGGGATCGGCATCGTGGCCTCGCCCGTCGCCAAAGCAAGCGCAACCGTGCCGGAGTCGGCGCCGAAAGCAACGCCCTTGGACATACGCGTGTGAGAATCACCGCCAATAATGATCGCCCAGTCATCCACTGTGATGTCATTCAACACCTTATGAATGACATCCGTCATGGGATGGTATCCATCTTTCGGATCCCTGCCCGTGATGAGACCGAACTTATTCATGAATTCCATGAGTTTCGGCGTATTCGCCTGAGCCTTTAGATCCCAAACCGATGCTGTGTGGCACCCGGACTGGTAGGCACCGTCGACATCTGGTGAGATAACCGTTGCGGCCATGGCTTCGAGTTCCTGAACCGTCATCGGACCTGTCGTATCCTGTGACCCGACGATATTCACCCGCACCCGGGCGTCCGAGCCCGCGTGCAGTATCGTCCCCTCGGTCACCCCAACAGCGTTCTTATTAAAGATTTTTTCGACGGCGGTGAGGCCCTGTCCCGCGTGAGACAATTCCTGCGAAGGGGCAAAGGCAGACTTCAGTTCGACCCCAAGGGCCTCGGCCGCGAATGTCTGCAGCTTCTTGCCGAAAACAACAGCGTACGATCCGCCAGCCTTGATGAATTCGACGTTTTGCGGCGTGAAGGATGAAGAGACGTCCATGAGTTCTTCACTGCCGTCTTCATCGCGCAATTTGCCGTCTTTTGTATTGATGGTCAGAACGGTGCCCGTAGCGACGGAGTATTTCTCCTCGAGAACCGGATTGCCGTCGTTGTTCAAGATCGGATTGCCGTCCTCATCCTGCACCTTGCTCCAGTTCTTCAGGTCGATACCGATACCGCCGGTCACACCCAAAGCCGTCATAAATATGGGTGAAATACCGTTACTCCCCGCGACAATCGGAGCATTGTTTACAAACGGGATGTAGGGGCTCGTTTCCTTGCCGGTCCACAGAGCGACGTTGTTGACCCCCGACATGCGGGAAGACCCGACACCCATCGTCCCTTTCTCGGCGATCAACATCACCCGTTTGCCCGGATGCTGTTTTTGCAGGCCCTGGATTTCTGCCTGCGCCGCCTCTGAGACAAAAGTCTTTCCGTGCAGTTCCCGGTCCGCCCTGGAGTGTGCCTGATTGCCGGGCGACATCAAGTCGGTGGAGATATCGCCTTCCGCGGCGACATAGGTCACAACCTTAATTTCTTCGTCTATATCAGACAGTTTCGTGAAAAACTCGGCCTTCGCATAACTTTCGATAATGTCCTTGGCGACATCGTTCCCCGCGCGAAATGCTTCCCCAAGCCGGTCCGTATCCGCAGCGTACAAATAGACTTGTGATTTTAAAACCTCGGCCGCCTGACGGGCGATCGATGCATCATCCCCCAAGGCTAAATCCAAGAGCACCTCAATTGAGGTGCCGCCTTTCATGTGGGAAAGCAATTCGAACGCGAAGGACGGTGAAATTTCCGCGACCACCGCCTCACCCAGAATGATCTCTTTGAGGAATTTTGCTTTTACGCTCGCGGCGCTGGTCGTTCCGGGAAGCGTGTTATAGATGAAGAATTTTACAGACTCTTCCCGATGCTCGTTATTAACATCCCTAATTTGCGAGATGATCTCGCTCACGAGAGCATCATCATCAATGGGTTTAGGCTGCAAATTTTGGGATTTACGCTCTTCGATTTCATTCAAATAGTTGGTGTACAAGCTCATAACGATCTAGACCCATTCGTGTTGCTGGCGGGCGGACGCCGACAACAAAAGCTTTTGCCGGTCCGACGGAAACCTTTAACGCCATCCTTAGTTCAGCCAGGATTTGCATGCAAGTTGATTCCAATTAGGTGATTTAGTGGCAGTATATAAAGATTTTTCCAGTGAGTGTGGCTCTCCGAAGGCTGTGCCTCATCAAAACTCTATCGCTCAATAATTTCAAAGCGATATGATTCCACCGCTGTCCTGTCGCGGCGCAGGAATCAGCACCCCAAACGTTTAATCACATCCCAACCTTCAAACCCCGCGGGGCCCTCCAGCTAGAGAACGTCGCACTACCGGATTATTTGAAGGTTCGGCGACGTTCCGCTCCGAAACGCATCCGATGGAAACATTGGGATTAGATATTCTTCGCAACGCTGTATCGGCTCCTTCCGAAGATTGTCGGATCGATAGCGATCGGCAAGATCTGAGCGTCTCCAGAATTCGGTGGATTGCATCACCGCTCCGAACAGATCCCGGCGCAGGGTGTTGTCAGACTAAATAAAATGGACACCTGAAGACGGTAACTTTCCAAGTTTAGGCAGCAAGTTGACGCCACTCAGCCAAGGCGGTGGCACGGTTCTTCTTAAAATCATCTCGGGGATTTAAGTGACGACCCTGGTTGAAGTGGTTGTGGATCGAGGCATGAGCCGAGACGAATTTCAGAAGCGATTTCACGCTCCTGAATTTGGCCATTGCTCGCTCTCGTCGCCGGAACGGTTGATGTGAGTTTTCTGCTCGATTATTGAGCCAACGACCGGTTTCCTCTCGGTCCTCGTTACCAATCACTTTCATCGCCGCTTTGTATGACCGAAGCTTGTCTGTCACGACGATTTCCGGGCGACCGTAACGTTTCATTTTTTTCTTTAAAAACTTAAGCGCAGCCTTGCGATCCCGCCGCTTTGTGACGAACAC
>CAXAGK010000039.1:0-15406 GCA_963968305.1 uncultured Rickettsiales bacterium
ATCCGTTTACCACGCAGTTCTTGGGCTCGATTTCTGCGGCGAACCCGGCGCTCTACGCCGAGGCCTCTCCGGTCACTTATGTGGGCCCATCGAGCCCGCCGACTCTCTTGATGCATGGCACGCTCGACGGATCGGTGCCCGTGCGCCATTCCGATTTGCTTTCCGAGCGGCTCGCGGCGGCGGGCGTGCCGTTCGTCTACGACCGGATCGAAGGGTGGGCCCATTGCATGAACTGGTTCTCACCGCTGGCGGAGCGCAGCCTGTGGCAGGTGTATCACTTCCTCAAGCAATACGCCCCCAGCGCGATCATGGCGACGTAGGTCACAGGCTCCGTCACACGCTTCGACGAACAGGCCGTCTCAGCCCGAGGTTTTCGCGCAGCGTGCCGCCTTCGTACTCCCGGCGGAAGAGGCCGCGGCGCTGCAACTCGGGTATGACAAGGCGGGTGAAGCGCTCCATGCCGGTCGGCACCACGGGGGCCGCAATCATAAAACCGTCACAACCCTTACCGCGATACCATTCTTCCATGACATCGGCGACCTGGATCTGGTCGCCTTTGAACATGTTACCGGCCATCTGCGGCAGGATCCGCTTGTAGGCCTGGCGCACGGTCAGGCCTTCTTTTTGGGCGACCTCGACGATGGCGTTGGCGATACCGGTCGGGCCGTGATGTCCCTCGGGCCAGTTGGGCATGGGGCCGTCGACCGGATGCTCTTTCATATTGAGCCCGGTCATCTTCGAGAGATAGTCGACGCCGACGGCCGGCGGCACCAGATCGTCCAATTCACCGGCAAGATCGTCTGCCTGCTGTTCCGTCTCGCCGACGAAGATCGTGACTCCGGCCAAAATTTTGAGATCATCCGCCGTGCGCCCGTATTTCCCGAGACGCCCCTTGAAGTCAGCATAAAGCTCCTGCGCGGCCGGAAGCGTCGCTTCAATAGCGAAGATGCAGTCCGAATGGCGCGCCGAAAGCTCGCGACCGGCCTCCGACTGTCCGGCGGAAAAGACTACAGGATGCCCCTGCGGTGGGCGCGGTGCATTGAGCGGCCCTGCGACCTGGAAGTGCGTGCCCTGGTGATCAATCGCTTGAGCCTTTGATGGTTCCAGAAATTGCCCCGTCGCCTTGTCCTGGGGAAAGGCGTCGTCCGCCCAGGAATCCCAGAGGCCCTTCACAATGTCGGCGAACTCGTTGGCGCGCTCGTAGCGCGTGTCGCGCGCGACGTGTTCGCTGTGGCTGAAGTTCAGCGCATCCAGCGCATTGGACGTCGTGACCAGGTTCCAACCGGCACGGCCGCCGCTGATGTGGTCAAGCGAGGCGAAACGCCGGGCGACGTGGAAGGGCTCGTCGTATGTCGTGGTGGTGGTGGCGACGAGCCCGATGTGCTGCGTCACCATCGCCAAGGCCGATAGCAGTGTGACGGGCTCGAACACCCCCGGCCGGTCTGAGGGCGAGGTGGCCGCAAAAAGGTCCGGCTTGTCCATATTCCGCACACCATTGCCGTCGGCAAGAAAGAGCAGGTCCATCTTGCCGGCCTCGGCGATCTGCGCGAGGCGCACCGCATTAGCAATGTTCGCGGCCGGTCTGTCCCAAGCATCGGGATGCCGCCACTCTCCGACGTGGCTACCCTGGGCGTTGGCGTTGGCGGCAAGGATCATCGGAATGGTCAGGGGGGCCGGCAGTTGTGTGTCCAGCGTTGAATCATGCAGCGAACGTCCGGGCGTGTCCAGCAGGGTGCGGTTTGGAGCCGCTTTGGCGCTTGTTTCGAAATCAATTCGAAGTGTTCTGTTCTATCCATTGTTGAGGTTGCTCTTGAGATTAATCATGACAGCACCGTCCATATCTCCGTCTTTGCATTGTCCAATAATGGTCCATTTCTCTTGCAGGGATAGATGCGCTGTCTATCCGTAAACGTCGAACCTTCGATAGCGGGAGTATGACAATGCGCAAGACACAGCGGTTACGGCAATTATTGGAATCAGACGGCATCGTTATGGCGGGGGGTGCGCATGACGCGTTTAGCGCGCGTCTCGTTGAGCAAGCTGGCTTCGAGCTTTGCGTTGTCACCGGCGCCGGGGTGGCGGCATGCCGGGGATATCCGGATGTCGGTTTGGTTACCTTGGAAGAGATGACGCGAAACGCTCGCTACATTGCGGATGCGTTGACGATACCCGTAATCGTCGATGCGGATAACGGCTACGGTAACGCCATCAATGTGGTGCGCACGGTGAAGGAATTCGAACACGCTGGTGTCTCGGGTATACATCTGGAAGATCAAGTTTGGCCCAAGCGGTGTGGCCATATGTTTGGCAAGACGCTTATTCCCAAAGAGGAAATGTGCCAAAAGCTAAAGGCTGCGCAGGACGCACGTGAAGATCCAGATTTCGTACTTATCGCGCGGTGCGACGCTATGCTGGTCAACGGGCTCGATGACGTTCTCGAGCGTTGCGACGCCTATGTTGAAGCGGGCGCTGACATGCTGTTCTGTGAAGTTCGAGATTCTATGGATGAGGTCAAGGCAGTCGCCGATCATTTCAAAGGCCGGGTGCCGTTACACTGGAATCACAGCCCCAGTCCGATGGTACCAAGAATGTCGGCAAAAGAAGTCGAAGCATTGGGCTTCAAGACCTGTTGTTTCTATGTGCAGTCGCTAATGGCGGCGGCAAAAACGATGCAGGAAGTCCTGGCTGAAATTCGCAAGAGCGGAACGTCCGAAGGAATCGCCGACCGCATGATCGGCTTCGACGAACTTTGGGAGATCAATGACATGGCATCGATCCGGGAAATGGAAAAGAAATATGCCACTTGATCCGATTCGCCTCGAGCTGATCAAGAATGCGATCGGCTCCGTCGTGGACGAAATGCTGCTGACTGTCGTCCGTATCGCCTATTCATCTATCATGAAGGATACGATGGATATCTCGAGCGCGTTCTGCGACAGGCGAGGCCGCATGATTGCACAAGGGCTATCGCTGCCACTTCATCTCGGCTCGATCCCGGATGCGATTGAAGCCGTGCTCGATAAATACGGCGATGCGATCGAGAAAGGTGATGTTTATGTATTAAATGATCCTTATCACGGCGGCATGCATTTGCCGGACATCTTCATGTTTAAGCCGGTTTTCGTGGGCGATGTCCTCTTGGGGTTCGCCATCCTTGTCGCCCACCACAACGACATGGGCGGTCGGGTGCCGGGCTCGAGTGCGGCGGATTCGACGGAAATTTTTCAGGAAGGTATCCGTATCCCCGTGGTCAAACTCTACGACCGAGGCGAAGCGAACGATACGCTCTACAGTATGCTCCGTCTCAACGTCCGCCAGCCGGAGGTCGTGCTCGGAGACGTCCGGGCACAGCTAGCCGCCTGCGAGATCGGCGAGCGTGGCATGCAGGAATTGGCTGACCGCTATGGCATCGAACAACTTGAGCAATCTTTCGAGGCGCTGCTCGATTACAGCGAACGCGGTGCCCGGGCAACAATCCAGGCCATCCCCAACGGCGTATATGAATTTACCGATTACCTCGATGATGACGGGGTAAATTACGGCATACCGATCAAAGTACAGGTCGCACTTCATGTAGAAGACGACGAATTGACGGTCGACTTTGCAGGTACATCGGGACAGGTGCAGGGCGCGATCAATTCCACCCTGTCCTTTGCAAAATCGGCGATCTATTTCGCCATCCGCTCGATTATGGTGGAGGACGTCCCAAATAATGCTGGGTTTTTTCGCCCCATCAAGGCGGTCGCGGAGCTCGGCAGTCTGGTAAATCCACGTCCACCGGGCGCCTGTGCTGCGCGTGGTGTCACGGGTTTCCGCGTCATCGATGCTATCGCCGGGGCCTTAGCCAAGGCAGTCCCGGATCGCATCCGCGCACCCGGTGAGGGCGGTACGACGAGCTACAGCATTGCCGGATATGACAGTGAAGGAAATTATTCCCAGTTCCGCGAAGCGGTCATGGGTTGCTGGGGCGGCGGCGAGCATAAAGAAGGCATAGATGGGGTCGCGAACCCGGCGGCAAACATTTCCAACGCACCCATCGAGGCGATCGAGAATTCAAGCCCCATCCGCGTCGAGCGCTATGAGTTAGTCGCCGATAGCGGCGGGCCAGGTGAATGGCGCGGCGGCATGGCGGTGGTGAGGGAGCTGCGCTACCTCGGCGAGAGCGCGCGCCTGCAGTTACGATCCGACAGGCGCGATCACCCACCTTTCGGCGTCAATGGTGGCGGTTCGGGCGCCCCTTCCGATAATATTTTTTATAATGGCGAGGACTGGGAAAGGCTGCCGACGAAGTTTGTCAAACCGATTACACGAGGCCAATCCATTCGACACACGACGGCGGGTGGCGGTGGTTACGGCGACCCGTTCGCGCGCCCGCCCGAGCAGGTTCTGGAAGACGTCTACCACGACAAGGTGAGTATTGAATCGGCGGCTCGGGACTATGGTGTGGCCGTCACCGGCCCGCCTTGGCGGGTTGATGAAGACGGCACCTCGGCGCTGCGCGCGGAGCGCGCTAAATGAGCGCCACCTCGCCTGGCATTCGCGTCGGTGTCGATATCGGCGGCACCTTCACCGACCTCGTGTTTTTGACGCCAAACGGACAATTGGAGAAGCTAAAAGTACCCTCTACCCCCGATGATTACGCCGAGGCCATCGTGGCCGGCATCCGCGATGTGCTTCAAGACAGCGATATGTTTATCGATGAGGTCGTGCATGCAACGACCGTCGCGACAAACGCTATTCTGGAGCGCCGCGGTGCGCGGACGGCACTGATCACGACAGCGGGCTTCCGCGATGTTCTTGAGCTGAGGCGCATCCGGATTCCATTGTCCTACGATCTCGGCTGGGAAAAACCGCCACCCCTTGCGGAACGCGCCCTGCGCTTCGAGGTCACGGAACGTCTCGACAGTACAGGCGCCGTTTTAACGCCGCTCGATATGTCCGGATTGGATGCTATCGTAGAGGCCTGTATCGCGGAGAAAGTGACGGCGATTGCAGTCTGTTTTTTGCACTCATACCGCAATGCGGCTCACGAACAGCGGGTTCACGATTACATCGAGCCAAAACTTCCCGGGGTTCATATTTCGCTGTCGTCGGACATCTTGCCTGAATTGCAGGAGTTTGAACGCACGAGCACGACGGTCGTGAATGCTTATGTCGCGCCGTTGATCGCCGAATATTTGGCGAATTTGCGACGCAAACTAGATAGTATTGACATCGCGGCGCCCATCCTCGTCATGCAATCAAATGGTGGCTTGGTGCCCTCGCAAACCGCGTCGGAACGTCCTGTCTCCATCATAGAATCAGGCCCGGCCGCGGGTGTCGTTGCGGCATTGCGAGCCTCGCTCGATGCGGGACAACAGAATGTCATCACCCTCGATATGGGGGGGACGACGACCAAAGCCTCTATTATCGAGAACGGTGAGATACTGCGCGCGCGCGATTATGAAGTCGGCGGCCCGGTCTCGGTCAGCAGCCGGTTGGTGCGCGGCGGAGGGTATTTGCTCCGAATTCCGGTCATCGATATTTCGGAAGTGGGTGCGGGCGGCGGCAGTATCGCGGCGATCGATACCGGCGGTGCGTTGCGGGTGGGACCGCGGAGTGCGGGTGCGTCTCCGGGGCCGGCCTGTTATGGGCGGGGGAATACGGACCCGACGGTGACGGACGCGAATTTAGTCCTGGGCTTCCTGCATGATGGCTCGCTCGCGGGCGGCGCGCTCACCGTCGACCGCAGCTTGGCCGAGAATGCTGTCGATAAGGTCGTGGCCGGTCCGGCCGGTCTGTCTCTCCTGGATGCAGCGCATGGTGTCCATACCATCGCGAATTCAAATATGGTGCGGGCGATTAAGACCGTCTCCGTCGAGCGCGGACGCGATCCGGCGGATTTCGTGATGATGGCGTTTGGTGGTGCGGGACCGATCCACGCCGCTGGCGTCGCTGAGGCCTTGGGTATTAGACAAATACTGGTGCCACCGGCGCCGGGTCTCTTCAGTGCGTTCGGACTTCTCCGCTCCGAGGTCGAGCACCACACGACCCGTACCGTCCTGACGGATACAACATCGCCCGACTTGAGCGTCTTGCAGGCGGTGATCGACGACATGCGCGAAAACTTAAAGCAACGCATTCTGGCCGAGGGGTTTGAGGAAGCGAAAGTGTCCTATTCGGCATTGGCGGATATTCGCTATTTGGGGCAATCGTCGGAGCTGATGGTACCGTTAGCTGAGTTGGTGGCGAGTGAGGCTGTTTTGCGTCAAGCAGAAGATGGATTTGAGGAAGAATACGAACGTCTGTTTGGACACAGGGCGGACCATCGCGCATTCGAGTTGGTGAATATTCATGTGATCGCGACGGTTGACCGCGGCGTTGATCATGTGGGCCGATGGGATGAGGAAACGAAGTCGAAAGCAGCAGATGTAACGCTGCGCTCCGTGTATTTCGGGCCCGATGCTGGGTCCCTCGGGACGAAAATATTAACCCGCCCGGCGTTGAGCGCGCGCCCCCTTGCAGGCCCGATCATCGTCGAGGAATACGATTCTACCGTTGTCGTGCCACCAGGATGGCAAGTCCACCTAGACGACCTCAACAACATCGTGATCCAATTTATCGGGGTTTGATTTTGGATCCTCATTGGCGGGCCCCCGCCCATCGCGGCGTATTGCCACCGGGTCACCTGGCGACTACGTTCCTGGCAACCATAGAAACTCATCGAGAGATTAGGAGGGCGCGTCCGTGGCGGAGCAAACTAACGAGAAGAAATTCGGAATTTCGGTCATCCCCGGCGACGGGATCGGCAACGAAGTGGTGCCCGAGGGGCTGCGCGTGCTGGAAGCGGTCGGCAAGAAATATGGCTTCAATTACGGTTTTGAGCATTACGACTGGAACTGCGAGCGCTACGCAAAGAAGGGCGCGATGATGCCGGAGGACGGCTTGGAGCAATTGGCGGGCTGCGATTCGATCTTCCTGGGCGCGGTCGGTTTTCCCGGCGTGCCGGATCACATCTCGCTCTGGGGTTTGTTGATCCCGATCCGCCGCGAGTTCCAGCAATACGTCAACCTGCGCCCGGTGCGCCTGCTGCCCGGCATCACGCCGCCGGTGCACGGCTATGAGACCGGCGACATCGACATGTATGTGGTGCGTGAGAACAACGAGGGCGAATACTCCAATATCGGCGGGCGCATGTACGAGGGCACCGACCTCGAGATGTGCATGCAGGAGAACATCTTCACCCGGCGCGGCTGCGATCGGATCATGCGCTACGCCTTCGATCTGGCGCAGAGCCGCCCGAAGAAGCACCTCACCTCGGCCACCAAGTCGAACGGCATCTCGCACACCATGCCCTATTGGGACGAGCGCTTCGCCGTGGTCGGTAAGGACTATCCCGACATCAAGACCGACCAGTACCATATCGATATTCTGACGGCGCATTTCGTCCAGCATCCGGATTGGTTCGACGTGGTGGTGGGCAGCAATCTGTTCGGCGATATTCTCTCGGACCTCGGCCCCGCCGTGACCGGCACCATCGCGGTCGCCCCCGGCGCCAATATCAATCCCGAGAAGGACTACCCCTCGATGTTCGAGCCGGTGCACGGCTCCGCCCCCGATATCGCGGGCAAGGGTATCGCCAATCCGATCGGCCAGATTTGGTCGGGCGCGATGATGCTGGAGCATCTCGGCGAGCAGGAAGCCGCCGATGCCATCGTCAGGGCGATCGAGACCGTGCTCTCGGATAAGAACGCCCCGCTGACCCCCGACATGGGCGGCAAGGCGACAACGCAAGATCTCGGCAAAGCCATCGCCGACGCGATCTAGAAAGGGCCGCACTGTCACGTTTCCCAGAGGTGCACCGCGCCATCCGGGATCCAGTATTCACCGGTTGGGCCGGAGTGAACTGGGCCCCGGTTTCTCGCGATGCTCGAACCGGGAAACGAAATAAGAGATGGAGATTGAGACGAAGTTGGCCACTTCCTCGCTTCCTGGAGGTGCACCGCGCCATCCGGTATCCAGCGCTCGCCGGTTGGACCGGAGTGACCTGGGTCACGGCATACGAAATAAGAGATGGAGAATGAGACGAATGCACGCACGCTATTTCGAAGGGTTCACGGTCGGCGAGACATTTGAGACGCGGTCCGTCACCTTGACCGAGGGGCAGATGGTCGACTTCTCCATGGCCTATGACCCGCAGCCGATCCACACCGACCGGGAATCTTCAAAGATGGGTATTCACGGCGACATGATCTCCAGCGGTCTGCAGACCCTGGGGCTCGCCAACCGGCTCTGGGTGGAGCTGGGCTTGATGGGGGAGAACAATCTTGGCGGGCCGGGGCTCGATGATGTGCGCTGGCCACGACCCGTATTCGCCGGGGACACCATGCGCACGGTGATTGAGATCTTGGAAGCCCGGCCCTCGCGGTCAAAGCCGGACAGGGGCATCGTGACCTTTGGGTTCACCACCTACAATCAGCGGGATGAGGTGGTAATGACCTATAAATGCGTCGACATATTGCGGCGTAATCCGGCGGTCTCAAACTAGCGGGAGGGCGAGAGGAACGTATGTGGGTTATAGCGTTAGCGCGCTTTCTTCAGCTTCTCCGCCATTGCTTTGGCGAATTCGGCGGCGGTCGGGGCGACCGCTTAGGCCGCACTTTCCAGCATGCAGTCGCGCCCGCAGCTTTTCTCGATGTTGTGTCGTTTGCGGCTGCGGAGCTCGTGCGTCGCGGTGACTTTGCCGAATGCCACGTCGCGGGCTTCACCGTCGATCCACACAAAGAAACTACTGCCCTTTTTCCCGCGATGCATGGAGATGAAAATCTTGACCCCCAAGACCGTTGAAATGCGCGCTGATGAATTACGCGCGACTTAGACGACCAGGTTCATGTTGCGCTCGATCTTGCCGCTCATTTTGCGGGCAGAGGGAGTATCGGCGACGCCGCGCACGATCATGCTCTTGCGCTTTAATTGCGCTGATATGGTGTTATACGCGGATTTAAAGATATCGCTGGAGGACGGAATGCTGCTGGGATCGCGTTGATCCGCGACGACAAGGACGATACGAGATTGCGCTAACGCGGGACGATCGGCGATTGCGAGGATACCGACCAGCAGCACGGACAGAACAATTTGGCTCAACAAATACATGACGCTTCCCCTCTTCCAAGGTGACGGTCATTGAACTGGTTGAATACGGCGGAAAAGGAAAGCCAAACCATGACGATTGAAATCACCCCGCTGACGCCGGTCTTCGGTGCGCGGATTACCGGGTTTGGTGCGCGCGATGCTCTCGACGAGGCGACGATTGCCGCGATTGACCGAGCGATCGATGACTATTCCGTCCTGCACTTGCCGAGGCAACCGGTCACCGACGATGAGCAAGTTGCCTTTACCGAGCGGTTCGGCCCGTTGGAAGCAACTTTGCCGGGTGCGGTCGGTTCCGGCTCGAAAGTGGCTCGGATGTCGAATTATTTGCCGGACGGCACGATGAAAGACCCGAACGGCCAGAAGGCGCTGTTCACGCGCGCCAATAATTTTTGGCACACGGACAGCTCCTTCAATTCCGTCCCCGCGCGGGTTTCCATGCTGTCGGCGCGCGAGATCGCGACAAGTGGCGGAGATACGGAATTCGCGTCGACCCGCGCCGCCTATGAGGCGTTGAGCGAGGAGATGCGGGTCAAACTCGCAGGCCAGATTGCCTATCACGATATCGCCCACTCTCGTCTCAAACTGTCGCCCGACGCGGTCACGGCGGAGCAGCGCCGCAAGATGCCGCCGGTGCCCCAAGCGATGGTGCGCGTCAATCCGACGACGGGCCGCAAGTCGTTGTTGATCGGCAGTCACATCTCCCGCATCGAAGGCATGGCGGACGACGAAGCCGAGGCGTTGAACGTGGAGCTGGTGGCGCTCGCGACCCGGCCCGAGAACACCTACCGCCACAAATGGTCGCCGGGCGATATCGTCATCTGGGATAACCGCGCGGTACTGCATCGCGGCCTGCCCTATGACGAGGTCCACGACCGGCGTTTGATGATCCGCACGACCTTGGCGGGGACGGGTCCGACGGTCATCGATGGGCGCATTCAGCCGGGCGCTTAGAGCCGCTTTTCGATGTGACCCAAGGCCGCCAGCGCATCCGCCGCGTCCGGTAATTCGTCGAACACCGGGATGCCGTTCGCCAGTGCCCGCTCTCGGTAGGCGCGTTTCTTGTCATCGATCTCCGCCGAACCGTCTGAGCGGAGCGCCAGCGCAAAATGCGCCTGGCCCGGATATTTTTGGCCTATATCGACCGCGGCCTGGAACAGATTGTCGATGGGGTCGACATCGCCCCGCCCGACAAACGCGGCAAGGTTCAAGTGCATGACCACCGCGTCCGGTGCGGCGGTCTCATAGACGATGTCCAAGATCTGGTTGGCGACGCGGCCCTCTTCCTTTTGCAAGGTGCCGACCGGGGTGTCGATGGGATTAGCGACACTGGTGCCGGGCGGCAAGCCGAGGGCTTCGAGCGTTTGCCGCGTATGCGCGGGGAAGGGAGTGACTTCCAGCCCGCGCGCCGCGAAGAAGTCGGTCGCGAGCACGCTGGTCCCGCCGCCATTGCCGAACAACACGACCTTCTTCGTCGGGCGCTCCGGCCGAACGGTGAGTTGCTGCAAGGCAAGCAGCGCATTTACGAATTGATCGACGGTGTCGACCATGACGGTTGGCGTTTGCGCACAGAGCGCGTTCCATGCCGCCATGTTATCGGCGAGCGCACCGGTGTGAGAAGCCGCCGCCATCCGACCCAATTCCGAGCGACCGCCCTTCATTAGGACAAGTGGTTTCGGTGTGGATGCATTTCGCAGGAGATCGAAGAACCGCCGGCCGTCACCGATATCCTCGAGATAGAAACCGATGACCGAGGTCTGCGGATCTGCGAGATAGAATTCCAGCAGGTCGGCAGGGCTTATATCCGCGCAGTTGCCCGCCGTCACAAAGCCACTAAAGCGCAAGCCACGCCATTGGCCGCGCTTGATAATGTCAGTGCCAAGGCCACCGCTTTGCGTGACCACACCGACATGACCAAGTTCTTTGGGTGCATCTACTGGAAAGGTGACGCCGCCGCGCGGCGAGTAAATGCCGAGGCAATTGGGGCCGATGAGCCGACACCCGGCTTCGCGGGCTTGTGCGAGTAAATCCGCCTCCAGTGCGATACCTTCCTCGACTTCACGGAAACCGCTGGAAATCACTTGCGCGAATTTGACGTTTCCTTTCGCGGCACCGATGAGAGGTGGGATGCGGTCGGCCCGCGTCGCGATATAGGCATAGTCGACCGGTTTCGGTGTCTCTCCCATGCTGGGATAGGCTTTTAGCCCCTCGATCTCTTGGGCCTTCGGATGGATCGGATATATCTCGCCCGCGTAGCCATAGGCTTTCATCCGCCGAATGAAGGTATTGGCGATGATGCTGCTCGTGGTCGAAGCACCGACGACAGCGATGGTCTTCGGTGCGAAGAGCGCCTCGAAACGAGCCGTGATGGAATTAGCGGTTTCGTCTTCTGGTTTATCTGCTCCGGATGCGGTCTTGTTCAGGACAATCGCGACATCGACGGCGACGGCTGAGTCTGGTCCGACGATTACTGGATTGATGTCGAGTTCCGCAATGCCGTCTCCATGGCGAGTGAGTAATCCGTCTTTGCCTCCAATTTTGAGCAGCAAGTCAACGATGGCGTCGAGCGAGACGGCGGCCTCGCCGCGGGTGCCTTCTAAGATTGCCTTGCCGCGTAACTCGTCGAGCATCTCGCGAGCATCGCGTTCCGTGATCGGGCACAAGCGGAACGACACGTCTTTCAGGACTTCGACGAAAACGCCGCCGAGGCCGACCATGATCATCGGACCGAACTGTGGGTCGCTGAGACCGCCGATGACAACTTCCTTCCCGGGTGGAGCCATTTCCTCGATGAGGAAGCCGTCGATCGTGTCGGTGTCAATGGTGGGAAGGGCTGTCATTTCCTCAATCGCGCTCTTTATCGATGCGGCATCAACAAGATTAAGCCGGACACCCCCAGCGTCGCTCTTGTGCAATATGTCGGCTGAGAGGACTTTGAGTGCGAACGGCGGAGTCTTATCCGCTATTCTACGATCAACCTCCGATGTGTCGGCGACCCGAACGGATCGCGGCACGTTGACGCCGTAACCCGCAAGGAGCGCCTTGCCCTCCATTTCGTTCAGCGCATTTCGGCTGCCCGCGCGGGCGAGTGCGAGGAGATCAAGATTCATCATGGCTTCAATAACTCGTCGGCCAGGTTTGCATCAAATGCTGGCCGATACCGTTGTTTTTCCGTGACCGGTAGACGTCCAGCATTCGGATGAGGTAGTCGCGTGTCTCCTGCGGTTTGATTATATTCTGAAGCGAGAAAATGGTCGCCATATCCCAGACCGCCGAGTCTTTCTGAATGTCGGCCAGCGCGTCCTCGAACCCTTCCTCGCCGATATCTACTCCGTGGACGATGCTGGTTGCGAAATTTGGGTCCATGAAGCTGACTTCCGCCGTCGGCCAAGCGATCATTTCGTCGTTATGCTTGCCGCCGCCCATTGCCACATAAGCTCGGCCATAGGCCTTACGGACGATGACAGTAATGCTCGGCACCGTTACCAGACAGGATGAGTTCATGAAGTTCATGATCCAGCCGGGAGCACCCTTGCGCTCCGCCTCTGTTCCCACGACGAAGCCCGGCGTGTCCATTAAGCGGACCAGCGGAATGTTGAAACTGTCGCACATCACCTGAAAGTCGATGATCTTACGGCAAGCTTCCTGAGACAGCGCGCCACCACCGAATTGCGGATTGTTGGCGACGATGCCCACGCTCTTACCGTTGAGGCGCGCGAGACCGACCGTCCCCGCTTTACCGAAGCGCGGTTTGAATTCGAAGAAGCTGTCCTTGTCGACGATGATCTCGATGATCCCGCGCATGTCATAGACTTGCGCTTGGCGTTCCGGGAGGATATCCAGAATACCGTCTTGTTCTTGCGCCGCGTCCTCCGCCGCTTCGTATTCGGGCGGTAGTAGATCGTTATTGGCGGGCAGGTAGGAGAGGAAACGTTTGATCTCATCCATCGCTTCTTGGTCGGTATCTACGAAGCGATCGATAAGGCCGGTTTGATCAGCGTGCAGGCGCCAACCGCCAAGTTCCTCCAGATCCACCTGTTCGCCGATGGCCATGGAGACCAGACGTGGGCTCGAGACCGACATGATCGAGCCTTTTTTCATTACCGCGAAATCCGAGCAACAGCACAACCAGGCGGAGGAACCAAAGGCGGTGTCTAGTGCCGCTGCGGCCCAGGGCGTGTCGCGCATGCGGCGGAACTGGGTCGTATCGTTGCCGAGCAGGTTTCCCATGCCCCGCGCGCCCATGGCGTCCGGCAGTCGCGCGCCGGTAGACTCGCCGATATGGATGAACGGAAAGCCCTTTGCCGTGGCGACACTGCGCGCATGGCCCATCTTTTTGGAGTTGGTGGCGCTCGTGGAGGCACCCTTTACGGTGAAGTCGTTTACGCACAGGCCGATATCACGCCCCTCGATCTTGGCGAAACCGACGATCTTTCCGTCGCGAGGCGTTTGCGCTTCGTCTTCTCGTGAGATGCTAGACGCGCCGAGAAGACCGGTCTCAATAAAGCTGCCTTCGTCGACAAGCGCTTTCATGCGTTCCCAAGCATTGAGTTGTCCGCGATTACTCCGCCGAGCGAGTTTCTTTTCGCCCCCCATTGCCCGGGCTTTAGCGCGCCTTTCGTCGAGTTGTCGCAGTATTTCTTCGTGTGCCATCAATGGTATCCAGGTTCATGTGGAACGAGATTTTCGTGCTTTGTGATAGATAGCGCAAAAGCAGTTCGCAGTCTAAGGCTGTGCCGAATTTTGCGGCGCTTTTCGGCAGAAATTACTATGTTATGGTACGGGCAATCAGAGGGAATGGGAGATTGCGAATATTTTGGTCGTCGATGACGATGAGGACATGCGGTTGTTACTGCGCGCCCTGTTGGAGGAGCACGGTCATGCCGTTACCGAAGCAGAGGATGGTGAAAAAGGGATTGAAGCCACCTCGGAGAGCACAGACCTGATCATTACTGATATACAAATGCCCAAAGTAAAAGGGCTCGATTTAATCCTGGTGCTTAAGAAGCGCTATCCCGAATTACCAATCATCACCAATTCAGGCACCGGGCAGATGGCGGGCGCAATCAATACCTGGTCGGCGGAGAAAACTGGAGCCGACGACGCCTATACCAAGCCGTTTGACCATACAGAAATGCTGAGCGCTGTTGACCGTTTGCTTGCGTAAATCGGGCACCCGAATTGCTAAAGGCGTTGTTCCAACCAAACATTAACGAGGTTGAAAACAGTGTTCGAATTCCGATCCATCATGATCATGTGACTGTTTCCTTCGACCCCAGATTGCGGCAAATCGAGCAGCGAAGCGTCCGAGCCGGCGTTCCGCAGAGCATCAACCGCCGCCATCGTTTGCGCCATCAGGGGCACCCAAAAAGGATGTCCCTGGATGTTGTCGCCCATCACGAATAGCCAGTGCTGATCCGCGAGCCGCTGGGCAGTTTCGATGGAAGGAAATCCGGACGGCTCCAGAGCGACCGCATGGCGAACCAAATCGGGGCGTCGCGCGACGGTATCGAGTGTCAGTTCGCCTCCCTGACTGTGGCAGACGATAACGCACGGGCCGATCTGCTCCAGTGCCGCTAGGAGTCCTGCTTTCATCACATCGGTCGTCGTGGTCCAGCGGGGAACGAATTGGCGCGCGAAAGCGTCTTGCGCATCGATTGGAAATTGCATGCCGGGGAAAGTTGTTCCGGTCGCGAAATCTTCCGTGCGTCCGAAACGGAACAGGGTCCATGCTTGTTCTTGCGATCGGATAACGGCGCTGCCTTCCCATTGATCCGGCAAGGCACACCAACCGGATCGGCCGCGCTCCACATTATCGATTACATAGGTTGCGAAACCCGCTTCGAGAAAACGCTGTATCCATCCAGGTCGACCGTCGGGTGTAGTCTCCCAATTGGATCCGGTCATCCCGCCACCATGGACGAGCAGGACAGGCAGTTCGTGTTTCTGCACTTCGGGAATGTAGTACTGAACATAAGCTTGTTCGATTAGGTAGGTTCCGTTTGGGTTAGCATTGTAAGATGTGCCGGGTGTGAAGCTTAATTTTTGCGTCGGTTGCCCTGAAATTTCTACCCGGCGACCGCCAATGTGGAAGCTTCCGAAATCCTTAAGCGAGATCATGTACTCGGTCCTTTTTCTATCTCTTGGGTCGTTGCGGGTGCCGCTGATTTTGCTAAGTTGGAGTATCGGTGCCAACCGCCGAAGGAGATTACGTCATGTCGTTGAAGTTAAGGCAGCGACCGGCCCGCCCGCACCAACGCGAGGGGCACCGGCCCCC
>CAXAGK010000040.1:0-15339 GCA_963968305.1 uncultured Rickettsiales bacterium
GAGCTGCTTTAAATGGGCCTCGTCATACACCCTATGGCCACCGCTCGTGCGCGCTGGTGCCGGCATCAAGCCAATCCGTTCGTAATAACGGACGGTTTCAACCTTCGTGTCGCATCTCTGTGCGAGGGCGCAGATAGATAGTGTGGACATGTATGCCGCCTAATTTTACTTGAACCTATAGTGGCTACAGGTTCCATACCGTACTGAATTTACCTAATTGGATAAACGGAATCGCGCTCATGCAAGGCAATAAGCTTCTCCAGGCAGGTCTTATTGGCACAGTCCTGACCGCGCTTTGCTGCTTCACACCCATCCTATAGGCCTTGGTGCAGTTGGCCTGGCGGCTGCCACGGCCTGGCTGGATGTGATCCTGTTGCCTTTGCTGGGGGTATTCCTTTGTCTGACCGCATATGCGGTGTACCGGCGACGGAGATTGTCATGAGCGGCCGCCGCTCGACCCTCACTTGTCCCGAATGCGGGCACAAGGCGACCGAGGAAATGCCAACGGATGCGTGCCAGTATTTCTACGATTGCACGGGATGCGGTGTTGTCCTCAAACCATTAAGCGGAGATTGTTGTGTTTACTGTTCCTATGGGACGGTCCCGTGACCACCGATGCAAGCGGGTCCGTGAGGCCGGTGCTCTGAAACGAAAAAAGGGGAGCGTCTCGGATCGAGACGCTCCCCTTTTCGATAGCGTATATGAAAAAGCGTTAGCCTTCCTTTTTGATCCGTACGGCGACAAATCGAAGGTCGCCGCCCTGATCTATAAGCAGGAGGACTGTGCGCCGTCCGGCCTCACGGGCTTCCTCGACCTTGGCCGCGATTTCGGCAGGTGAGGAGACTTTTTCCTGATTGATCTCAACCACCAGCGTGCCGGGGCGAAGGCCCTTCTCGCGGGCATTGCTCTCGCGCTCGACATCCACGATCACCACACCTTCGGAGTCTTCGTCCAGCTCGAACTGTTTGGCCAAAGCCTTACTAAAGGGAGCGAGTTTCAGGCCAAGTTCGGTTACCGTCTCGGTGCGTCCGGATTTGCTGTCGGATTTACCGCCCGGCGAGAACGACGCCACGTTCACCTTTTCTAATTCGCCGAGTGTAACGTGAAGAGTGATATTCTTGCCTTCGCGCCAGACATTGACGTCGACCTCCTTACCGACGCCGGTTTCGGCGACGATACGGGGTAGGCGGCGGGATTCTGGGACTTCAGCCATATTAAAGGACAAGATAACATCGCCCGACTTGAAGCCTGCCGCGGCGGCCGGGCTGTCATCGACGACGCCGGCGACAAGCGCTCCTTTCGCTTCCTTCAGACCCAAGCTCTCGGCGATTTCTTCCGTAACCGTTTGAATCTGCACGCCGAGCCAACCGCGTTTGGTTGTGCCGAATTCTTTCAATTGTAGGATCACGCCCTGTGCCAAGGAGGAAGGGATGGCGAATCCGATGCCGATACTGCCGCCGGAAGGCGACAGAATGGCCGTGTTGATGCCGATGACCTTACCATCGATATCAAACAACGGTCCGCCCGAGTTACCGCGATTGATCGGCGCGTCCGTCTGGATGTAATCGTCGTAAGGGCCGGAGCGAAGATTCCGACCGCGCGCGGAAATAATCCCGGCGGTGACTGTGCCGCCAAGGCCCAGTGGATTACCGATGGCCACGACCCAATCGCCGATACGGGCGGCCTTGGAATCACCCCAAACGACCGGTATCAAGTCTTCCTTCGGCTCGACCTTGATTAGCGCTAGATCGGTCTTCGGATCCTTACCGATGATCGTACCTTTCAAGCGTTGATCGTCGTTTAAGACGACCTCGACCGAATCAGCGTTCTCAACGACATGGTTATTGGTCACCACATAGCCGTCGCTGCTGATGATAAAGCCTGACCCGACGGCAGCTCCGCGGCGCGGTGTGTCACGACGGCGCTTGTTGAATTCCTCAAAAAACTCGCGGAACGGCGACCCCTGAGGGAAATCGAACTGCTGGGGAGACTTGCCGCCGTGTGCTTCCTGTGCCTTTTGTGACGTCTCAATCGTCACGACCGAGGGCAATAAGCGTTCGGCAAGATCGGCGAACCCATTCGGAACACCGCGTGCGTCGGCCGTTGTTGGCGCCCATGCAAGAAGCGACAGTATCAGCAATACGAATAGCGCCTTCGCCCACGTGTTGCGGGCGTTAACCTGGTAGGATGATGCTAGTAGCGTCACCGTTAATCTCCATCAATAATCAAACAACGTGCGGATCGCGGCCACCGTGACCGCCTTGTTCCGAAATGTGATCGCAGAAGTTCGAAATGCAATGCAGGTCCCAAAACTTCCGCAAAATCTCCAAAGTTTGGACTACTATACGCCTAATTGTGACTGATTTACGGCAAAAATCACGCCAATTAAGGCGATTTTCCTCAACCCCGCACGAACCACACAATCGAGAAACCGATAACCGCGAAGGCCAATCCACCCAACCGCAAGGTCGAGGGAGGTAACGTCAGGGCCTGCGCCATCATCCGCTGCATGCCGCTGGGAAAGAGGGTGTAAATCGCACCCTCGATCACCAGTAGCAAACCGACTGCTGTGATAAAGTCTTCTATTTGCCGCTGCTCGAGCCCAGCGATTCACCTTTGAAGAACCGATAGAACTCGCCCTGCGGCGGTCCGACGTAACTTGTGGTATCTCCGGTGAGGCCCGTCCGCATCGCTTGCAGCGAACGGTAGAAGTCAAAGAAATCGCGGTCTCGGCCGAATGCGTCGTTGTAGAGTTTGGTGGCAATCGCATCGCCTTCACCACGTAAGATCTCCGATGTCTTCTTTGCCTCGGCGACGATAACCCGTTGCTGTTTGTCGGCGTCAGCCCGAATTTCGCGAGCTTTCCGATCGCCTTCCGCCCGGATACGCCGCGCTTCCTGCTCCCGTTGTGTCTGCATGCGCCGGAAAATCGCCTGACTATTTTCTTCCGGTAAGTCGACGCGTTTGATGCGGACATCGATCACCTGAATGCCGAGACTGCGCATGGCGGCGTCGACCTTCTTCGAAATCTCCGCCATCAGTTTTGCACGGGTTTCCGTCATCAATTTGGTGAACAGCTGTTTACCGAATGAGTCGCGTAAATTCGAGTTGATGATATTATTCAACTGACTCTCGGCGATCGATTCGGTAGCAACCGTTTGATAGAACTTCAATGGATCGATGATCTTGTATCGCGCGAAAGCGTCGACCACGAGCTGCTTCTGATCCAGCGTCGGAATTTCAGCTGCCGACGCGTCATAATCAAGAATCCGTTTGTCGAAGTAGATCACGTCCTGAATGAACGGTGTTTTAAAATTCAGACCGGCATCGTCGACTTGTTTTTGAGGATTACCGAACTGGAGGATTAGGGCTTGTTCATTCTCCCGGATCACGAAGAGAGACGAAAATGCCGTGATACCGATGACGATGGCCAGGATGCCGCCGAAGAGTGCTGTTTTGCTCATCGTTGACCTCCCGTTGGCTCAGTTTTATCGGCCGCGCCGCGGTCCTTTCTTAGCTTATCGAGCGGCAAATAAGGCAATACGCCCGTGCCGCCCTTGCCGTCTTCGATCAAGACCTTCTCCATTGGCTGTAGCACTTCTTCCATCGTCTGCAGATAAAGCCGTCGCCGTGTGACGACCTTGTCTTGCTCGTACTCCTTAAAGACAGAGAGAAAACGTTGTGTCTCACCGCTTGCCTTGGCGATTTCTTCCTGTTTGTAGGCTTGCGAGGCTGCAACAATCTGCGCCGCCTCACCTTGAGCACGTTGTGTGATTTCGTTGCGGTAGGCGTCGGCCTCGTTTCCGGCCCGCTCCGCATCTTGTTTGGCAGCCGCAACATCCTTAAACGCGTCGATGACGGCTTCCGGAGGCTCAATACCCTGAATCTCGATCTGCGTGACGAGAATACCGGCGCCAAAATCATCCAAGATCGTCTGAATCAGGGTTTGGGTTTCCGCCGTTACTTTTCCGCGGCCCGTCGTTCGCGCGAATTCAAACTCCGATTTGCCGACGACTTCGCGCATTGCGGACTCGGCGGCGGCTTTCACCGTCGCTTCCGGATTACGGACATTGAATAGGAATTTGAACGCATCCTTGATCTGCCAGAACACCACGAATTGCGTATCGATGATGTTCTCGTCACCGGTCAGCATCAAGCTTTCTCGGGTGACGGCACGGGCAGCGCCCCGCCGTGATCCCGCTGATGAGCGAAATCCGAGCTCGACCCGGTTCACACGTGTGACCTTCGGTGTCATCACCTCGCCGATGGGCGATGGAACATTATAGTGCAGGCCCGGCGTAGTGCGGTCCCAGAGCTTACCGAAGATGAGAGCGACACCTTGTTCGCCTGCATCGACACGGTAGAAGCCGGTCAGCAGCCAACCGATGACAACGACCGCCGCAATCAGCGCGATGCCCTTGCCTGATCCGCCGCTCGGCAGGAAGCGTCTCACCTTGTCTTGGCTGCGGCGCAGCATTTCCTCGATATCGGGTGGGGGCTTTCCTTGTCCGCCACCGCTTCCGCCGCCCTGATTACCGCCGCCGCCCCAGGGGCCTTGGCCACCGCCGCCGCCCCATGGACCGCCGCCGCCGCCGCCTTGTGATTGCCATGGCATGTGAGATCTACCCCGTCCTGTGAATTCGCGATTACGTTTATGAACCCGGCTGGTATTGGCAACCGGACCCGTGCTTTATATATGAGAGCGTACCGGGACACATCTGCAAAATTAAATGCGCGCGCAGTAAGCACTAGCTTGCCATATTGGCAGTATCAGGGAGTTTTCAAGCATGACGGCGGTTACCGAGAATGAAGTCCTCGAAGCGCTGAAAGGGGTCGCCGACCCCGATAGGGGATCGGACATCGTCTCCCTCGGCATGGTATCGGGACTTGTCGTCAAGGACGGCAATGTCGGATTTTCGATTGAGGTCGACCCCGAACGGGGGCCGAAACTGGAACCGCTGCGCCAAGCGGCGGAAGCAGCGGTAGGCGGTGTGTCCGGCGTTTTGTCGGTGACAGCGGTTTTGACGGCGGAGCGTGCGCAAGGTGCTGGGCCGGCTCAAGGTGGCGGTGGGCATTCCCACGATCACGGTCACGATCATGGCCACGACCATTCCCATGGCGGAGGCGCGCCGCAGGAAGCCGCCCCATTGGCACCGGGCGTGAAGAACATTGTCGCGGTCGCCAGCGGCAAGGGTGGCGTCGGCAAATCCACGACGGCGATCAACCTGGCTCTGGGCCTGGCGGCCACGGGACTGCGCGTCGGCATCCTCGATGCCGATATCTATGGTCCCTCGCAGCCGCGCATGATGGGTGTCTCTGGCCGTCCCGACAGTCCCGACGGAGATAAATTGGAGCCGATGGTCGGTCACGGCATCAAAGTCATGTCGATGGGATTCCTCGTCGCCGAGGACACACCGATGATTTGGCGCGGCCCTATGGTGATGAGCGCCCTGCAACAGATGTTGCGGGACGTAAATTGGGGCGAACTCGATATAATGATCGTCGACATGCCCCCCGGTACCGGGGATGCGCAACTGACCATGGCCCAACAAGTACCCTTGGCCGGTGCGGTCATCGTCTCGACGCCCCAGGACATCGCTTTGCTCGATGCCCGGAAAGGGTTGAACATGTTCCGCAAGGTCGATGTGCCGGTTTTGGGGATCATCGAAAACATGAGCTATTTCACGTGTCCAAATTGCGGCCACGAATCGCATATCTTCAGCCACGGCGGCGCGCATGAAGAAGCGGATCGCCTCGGTGTGGAGTTTCTCGGCGAGATCCCGTTGGATATCGACATCCGTACAACTTCGGACAGCGGGCAGCCCATCGTCGTCAGTCAGCCCGAAAGTGATCATGCGAAAGTGTATCGCGGTATCGCGGACCGGGTCTGGGCGAAACTGTCGGCGTCGTCGCGGGCGATGCCCGAAATCGTTATCGACTAAGGCCAAAGAATGGGACGCTTCGCACATATATTGAGTATATGCGGAGTGATCTTTCTGGCGGGTATCGGTGGGCCCGACGAAGTCCGGGCCGATGCCAGTTTGGCGATCCTGGATGAGATAAACGCGCTCCGTCGCCAGCACGGTTTGGCGCCAGTTCGCTTGGAGCCGCGCTTGACCGTCGAAGCGCGCGCCCATGCGCGAGACATGGCGCGGCACGACTATCTCGACACCCGTCTGCCGAACGGCGACAAGTTCGAGACCCGCCTCAACCGTGCCGGATATACCTATAAACGGATGTTCGTCCAATTGGCGGCCGGGTTTCCCACCCCGCTTGGCGTCGTAGCGCGATGGGCCTCTCACAAAGCCACAAGGCGGCAGCTATTGGACAAGCGGTTCGCCGATGTAGGGCTTGGTTATGCGGCCAAAAGGGTTTCGCGGAATACCGAGCGCCTCGATCATTTCTGGGTGCTGACGCTGACTGAGCCCTCGACCGCTTTTCGTGGCGATTGGCGACGGGAAATTTTGCGCCGGGTCAACGCGTTCCGGTCCGGTCATGGATTGGGGCCATTGCGTATCGACAGGCGTTTGAGCGTTGCCGCGCAACATCACGCGGACGACATGGCGTCCCGTGACTATTTCGACCACATCTCACTGGATGGCGGCACCCATGGAGAGCGCGCCAGCCGCGCCGGATACAGATGGCGTATGGTTTTGGAAAATCTCGCGGCGGGCCAGCCAACTCCGGCCGAAGCAGTGGAGGGCTGGAAAGATTCCCCCGGCCACCGTCGCGCCATGCTGAACCCGGAAATCCGGGAAATGGGCATAGGCTACGCCTACTTGCCGCAAGATCGCGGCCAGGTGAAGGCTGTCCACTATTGGGCGATGTCGATGGGGCATCGTTAGCCCGCCCGCCGCCAGCGCACCCAGGCGTTCACAACCTTACCGTCCGGCCAGGCGCGCGCGAGAGTCAATTTCAGTCCATCATCCGGCAGCGTTTCCATGCCGCGAACCTGTACGCCGCCGACCCAGCTCGGGTTGAGGGCGAAGTCGACTTGTGTTGTGAAGGTGTCGTTCTCGAGCGTCCATCTGCCGCCATAGGAGATGTACGTATCATAAGCGCGCAGACGGTCTTCGTCCGGCGCGTCCGTGTGCCAGGCGGGATCGCCGGTCAGGCCGGGGCGATTGCTCCAGCTGATGGCGGCGTTCATCCAGCCTTCGGCGGAGATGATCAGCAATCCTTGCGGGTCGGGGCCGTACCGCGAGAGAGATGCGGCCTCGTCCGATGGATCGTCGGTCCCCCGGTCGACCATGAGCCACGTACCGATGATGTCTTCCCTGCTGACCATCTCGTCATTCCCTTTATTCATTTATCCGATTAGTAACCATGGGCGGGCGATCCGGCGGGTCAAATCGAAGCTTCACCTTGAAAATTGCCGTCGGCTTTGCGAGGCTTCACACAATTAACGAAGAACGATTTTACGGGGAGGAATTCCATGCAAACACGCGCCGCTGTCGCCCATAAAGCGGGTGAGCCGCTTTCCATTGAAACCGTCGAGCTGGACGGACCACGGGAAGGTGAGGTCCTGGTGGAAATGAAAGCCACTGGTATCTGTCACACGGACGAATTCACGCTGTCGGGCGCCGACCCGGAAGGCATCTTTCCAGCGATCTTGGGGCATGAGGGCGCGGGCATCGTTGTTGATGTCGGGAAGAACGTGACCAGCGTCAAAAAGGGCGATCATGTTATCCCCCTCTACACGCCGGAATGCCGCCAATGCGAATATTGCACCAGCGGCAAGACCAATCTGTGCCAAGCCATTCGTGAGACCCAGGGCCAGGGCGTCATGCCCGATGGCACCAGCCGGTTCTCTATCGGCAAGGACAAGATTTTTCATTACATGGGCACTTCGACCTTCGCCCATCACAGCGTGATGCCGGAGATAGCGGTTGCGAAAATCCGCGAGGACGCGCCTTTCGATAAGGTCTGCTACATCGGTTGCGGTGTCACGACGGGTCTCGGCGCGGTCATGAACACGGCCAAAGTGGAGCCGGGCTCGAACTGCGTCGTCTTCGGCCTTGGCGGCATCGGCCTTAACGTCCTCCAAGGGCTGCGGATCGCGGGTGCTGATATGATCGTCGGTGTCGATCTCAACCCGGGCCGCAAGCCCATGGCCGAGAAATTTGGCATGACCCATTTCGTCAACCCGATCGAGGTCGAAGGCGATCTGGTGCCTTATCTTGTCGATCTCACGAAGGGCGGGGCTGATTACAGTTTCGAATGCATCGGCAATGTTGAGGTCATGCGCACGGCGCTCGAATGTGCGCATAAAGGATGGGGCGAGAGCATCATCATTGGCGTGGCGCCGGCAGGCGCCGAGATTTCCACCCGCCCATTCCAGCTGGTGACCGGCCGCTCCTGGCGCGGTACGGCTTTCGGTGGGGCCAAGGGCCGTACCGACGTGCCGAAGATCGTCGACTGGTACATGGACGGCAAGATCAACATCGACGATCTGATCACGCACACGATGCCGCTCGACGACATCAATAAGGCGTTCGATCTGATGCATGCGGGCGAGAGTATCCGCAGCGTCGTTACCTACTAGATTATCCGTCAATAGCATTGGCGGCGCGTCATTCCGGCGTGCCGTTGCCGTTGACCGAAAGGAATCGAAAATGACCGATCCATATTCGCTGAACAAGTTCTGGGCCGACGGCAAAAGCTCCGTAAACGCCTGGCTCGCGATCAACTCGCCCGTCAGCGCCGAAGCCATGGCCAGGGCCGATTGGGATACCGTGACCATCGATTGTCAGCACGGCATGGTCGACCTCGGCCAAGCCATGACGATGATTCAGGCCGTGGCCAGTACCGGTAAGATCACGCTGTGCCGGGTGCCGTGGAACGACCCGGTTTGGATCATGAAATTCCTGGATGCGGGCGCTACTGGCATCGTCTGCCCAATGGTCAACAACCGCGCGGAGGCGGAAGCTTTTGTCGGTGCTTGCCGATACGCGCCGGAGGGCAATCGTAGTTGGGGCCCCGTGCGCATCCCGTTCGATAATCCGCCGGAATACCTGGATTGGGCCAATAAGAATATCGCGACCTTGGCGATGATCGAAACGCAGGAAGCGCTTGATAATCTCGACGAGATTTTCACCACGCCGGGGCTCGATGCGATCTATGTCGGCCCATCCGATCTGGCCATTGGCCTGGGCGAATCGCCGGACGGTATGGCGCGGGCGCCAAAAGTGATCGCGGCTATCGACGCGATCTACGCCGCCGCCGTGAAGCACGACGTCATTCCGTGCATTCACACCGGCAGTGGCGGCATGGCGAAGGAGTATCTCGCCAAGGGCTGGCGTCTGACCACGATTCAGAACGATATGCGCCTGATGTTGGCTGGTGCCGCCGACGCCTTGAAGGCCGCGCGTAGCTAAGACGCTGCGTTAAAATCGAATTGTGCGGCGGTTCGGCGCGGCGTAGCCTTCGGTCATGTGCCGATGGATTGCCTATTCTGGACCGCCGATTTATCCCGAGACGCTCCTGCTGACGCCAGAGAACTCGCTGATCAATCAAAGCTTGAGCGCTCGGTATTCAATCACGCCAACCAATGCGGATGGCTGCGGGCTCGGCTGGTATGGCGAGCGTCCGGAGCCAGGCGTCTTTCGTGACGCGTTGCCCGCCTGGAACGACTAAAACCTGATCAGCATTGCCCGGCAAGTAAAGACGCTGCTGTTCTTCGCCCACGTATGGGCGGCGACGATCGGTCCCATCCAGCGCAGTAACTGCCATCCCTTTTCGTTCGGCAATTGGATGTTCATGCATAACGGCCAGATCGGCGGTTTCGAATCCATCCGGCGGGAATTGGAAGGATTGGTGTCGACGGAATTTTATAACGTACGTATGGGCACTACCGATAGTGAGACGATCTTCCAATTATTGCTGGGCGATGGATTAAGGGACGATCCGATCGGCGCTTTCCGCCGCACCGTGGGACGGGTCGAGGCGGTGATGAAGGCACATGATATTACCGATCCCCTGCGGATGGCTGCGGCGGCGACGGATGGTGAGTCTATTCACGCGGTCCGATATGCGAGCGACGATCGCGCGCCGACCCTCTATATCGGCCACAACACCCTGAACGGGCAGCCGGACGAAACCGGACCCGGCGTGATGGTTCTCTCCGAGCCGTTGGATTCCGACACCGCCGACTGGCGGGAAATTGGCATGCCGCGGTTCGTCACCGCCTGCGCGGGTGCTTTCAACGAAGAGGATTTTCTGCCGTCGATTTGAGGCGCGCGCCTTAACAAGTCACAGTGTTCCGCTATGTCTATACCGTGATTGAGGGGAATTGCGGTTTAGGACAAGCGCGATGGCGGCGGATTTTTCCGAATGGACGGATGCAGAGCTGCTGCAGAAGACGGGGCTGTCCTTCACGCCGCTGTCCCAAAACATCGGCGTTGAAGTTAGCGGAATCGATCTCTCACCAAGGCTCGCGAAACCAAGCTTCGAGTTGATCCGTCGAGCGTGGTTGAAGCATGGGGTTTTGGTGTTTCGCGGGCAAAAACTTGGCCCAGACGAAATTATCGCCTTCAGTGCCCGTTTCGGTGAATTACACAGGGCACCGGTGATGGATAATGGGCGCACCTTCGTCGAGGAATATCCGGAACTGTTCGTGATCTCCAATGTCATGGAGAAGGGCGAGCGAATCGGCTCGCTCGGCGCCCGTGAGCTCGCCTGGCATACGGACATGTCCTATCTGCCGTCGCCGCCGAAAGCGAGTTGCCTCTACGCCGTCAAAGTGCCGAAGGGCGAAGGCCGGACAGGCTTTCTGAACATGTACCGGGCTTACACGAGATTGCGTTCGGAGTTGAAGGCGCAGATCAAAGATATCTCCATCAAGCACGACACCGCCTATACGTTGGATGGCTATTTGCGCGAAGGTTGCGGCGTGACATTGGAGCGGGTGAAGGCGAAAGGGACCTTCGATGTGCGGAAACTGCCGGGCCCTTGGCATCCGGCCGTACTGATTCATCCGGAGACCGCGCGAAAGGCACTCTATGTGGGGCGTCGGCAAAATACCTGCGTTCAGGGTATGTGGCTGGAAGAATCGGAAGCCCTGCTCGACGCGATCTGGAAATACATCAACCGTATTGGCAAGCGTGCCTATCACCACGAATGGCGGGTCGGCGATCTGGTCATTTGGGACAATCGCAGCGTTATGATACGCCGCGACGCGTTTCCCGGCTCAAGCCGCCGGATTCTGTACCGGACGCAAATTCAGGACAATGGGCTGGAATGAAATTCGTTCCCCGGACGCGTAGCGAGCCGGAGCCCAGCGCTCTCGGTATTCCCTGCCCGCTGGATCACGGATAACGCTGACGCCTTTCCGGGAAGCGAAGGGCTCTACGCCGCGTTTAAATCTTCTCCGGCCAAGGCGCGGCGGATCAGGTCCCGGGTCTCGTCCAATCCGAACAGCGCCACGAACGAGCCCATCCGCGGGCCCTGCTCCTGACCTAGCAGAATTTCGTAAAGCGCCTTGAACCAATCGCGCAGGTTCTCGAATTCATGCGCCTTGCCGATCGCATAGACCTCATTTTGGATGTCTTCAGCTGTGGCGTCGCCCGGCAGTTTCTCGAACGCGGCGAGGAGGTCGGCCATCGCCGCCTGTTCCGTTGGCGTTGGTGTGCGGTAATTCTTCGATGGCTTCACGAAATCCCGGTAGTAATTGATCGCGCGTCCGACAAGCTCATCCAGGATGCGGTCCTTCTCTGGTGTCGCTTCCGGCGCGTATCGCGTGATGAAGCCCCACAAAACCGATTTATCTTCCGTGTTGCACACACTCGCGAGATTGAGAAGCAGGCCGAAACTTACTGGCACATCTTCCACTGGCGGCGCGCCGCCATGAATATGCCAGGTGGGGTTGACCAGCTGCTTGGCTTCCTCTTCGCCGTCATATTTCCGCAGGAAGGTAAGATACTCGTCGACCGTCTTTGGAATGACATCGAAATGCAGTCGCTTCGCCGCATGAGGCTTTTGGAACATGAACAACGAGAGACTGTCGTTCGGTGCATAGGTCAGCCATTCATCGATGGTCAGCCCATTGCCGCGCGATTTCGAAATCTTCTCGCCGTTCTCGTCGAGGAACAATTCGTATGTATAGCTTTCCGGTGGACGGCCACCGAGGGCGCGGCAAATGCGGCCGGAGAGGCGGACCGAATCGATCAAATCCTTACCTGACATTTCGTAATCGACACCGAGCGCATACCAGCGCATGGCCCAGTCCGGCTTCCATTGAATCTTACAGTGCCCGCCGGTGACCGGTGTCTCCATCTTTTCGCCGTCCTCGTCCTGATAGACGATGGTGCCGGCTTCCGCATTGGTTTCGAGCACCGGAACTTGCAGCACGCGGCCGGTCTTTGGGCAGAGCGGTAGAAACGGGCTATAGGTTTTTTGCCGTTCTTCGCCGAGAGAGGGCAACATGATCCCCATAACATCGTCGTAATGCCGCAACAATTGCATCAATGCGTCGTCGAACCGTCCCGACTTATAGCAATCAGTGGCGCTGACGAATTCATAGTCGAACCCGAATTCATCCAGGAAAGCCTGCAGACGCGCATTGTTGTGTTCGCCGAAACTGTTATGCGTGCCAAACGGATCCGGGACGGAGGTCAGCGGCTTCCCCAGATTCTCGGTCATCATTTTCTGTTCGGGAATATTCTCCGGGACGCTGCGAAATCCATCCATGTCATCGGAAAAAGCAAACAGTTTAGTGGGGATTTCCGACATTTCGTGGAAGGCGCGCCGGACCATGTTGGTGCGCAGGACTTCGCCGAAAGTGCCGATATGCGGCAGGCCGGACGGGCCGTAACCCGTCTGGAACAGGACGTAGCCCTTCTCGGGTGTCTTGCCGCCGATGCGCTTTAATACCTTGCGGGCTTCCTCGAAGGGCCAAGCCTTGGCCTGCATCGCGAGATCGTTTCCGTTCGCCATTTTTGTGTTCTTTGGTTGCGGTTTGACTGCGGGCCGGGACACTATGTCGCGCGCTGCGGCCCGTCAACTGAGACGACACCGCTTCGAGAGGCTAGTATAGACGGAATATGACGACTCCCCCCCGGATAATTTTCCCCGAAACACCTGCTCTCGCCACCGGTCTTTCCGGGGCGGCCTGGCTCGACCCGACGGGAGAGATCGAGGAGCTTTCGCTCGCGGCGGCGGCCAAGCGCATAAATGAAGGTGTGCGTCCGTTGCTGTGTCATGGCCGGGCGACGGCGGGGCGGCTCTCTCTCAAACGGTTCGCGGCATTCGATGTCTTGGAATTATTCGCCTTCGTCCGGCCGCTGGATTTTTGCGTGCCGACACCGCGCGGCCTTGGCGAGGCTCTGGGGCTGAAAGTCGGCCACCGCCCGGCGGATGCGGCCTTTGCCCTTGTCCGGGTCGCGCAAACGCTTTTGCAAATGTTGGCTGAAGTCGACGAGCGCGACGCTCGGCCTGTCGCCTGGGCAATGGCGCAAGGCGGTTGGGCGTGGGGGCCTTCGGTACTGGCGGCGCTTGGCGAAGAGGGTGAGGCGGACCCCGCCCGGTCTCCAGCCGCCGGTCTCGAGGTATGGCGGCGCTTGCCGGAATGGTCTGAACACGCGCCACCGCCGCCGCCCGCCTCTTACCCAGTCGATCCGGAAGAAGCGCGGCATCGCCTCGCGCAACTATTGGACGAGACGTCCGAGCCGCGGCCGAGCCAGGCGGATTATGCATCGGCGACGTCGGGGGCTTTTCGACCGAGGAATGTCGAGGGCGAGCCGAATTTCGTGCTGGCGGAAGCTGGCACCGGCGTCGGCAAGACGCTCGGCTATATTGCGCCTGCGAGTGTGTGGGCGGAGAAGAACGAAGCACCGGTGTGGCTCTCGACTTATACACGGAACTTGCAACATCAGATCGACCAGGAACTGGACCGCCTATATCCGGACCCGTCGCTGAAGGCGCGGCGCGTCGTCGTCCGCAAGGGGCGGGAGAACTACCTCTGCCTGCTGAATATGGAGGAGGCTCTGCGTGGGGTCGGCACGAACCGACACGACGCCATTGCGCTTGGCCTAATGGCGCGCTGGGCGGCGCGGACGCGGGACGGTGATTTGACCGGCGGTGATTTTCCGTCCTGGCTCGTCGATCTGCTCGGCACACGCCGGACCCTCGATCTCAGTGATCATCACGGGGAATGCATCTACTCCGCCTGCCAGCATTACCAGAAATGCTATATCGAGCGCGGTGTGCGCCGGGCGCGGCGGGCCGATCTCGTGATCGCCAATCATGCCTTGGTGATGGTGCAGGCGGCGCGCGGATCGCTCGACAACCAATCCCGGCCGACGCATTTCGTTTTCGATGAGGGGCACCACGTCTTCGACGCGGCGGATAGTGCGTTTTCCGCTCTATTGAGCGGTCGCGAAGCGGCGGAGTTGCGGCGCTGGTTGCGCGGTGCGGAGACCCGGGGGGCGGGTCGAGCCCGAGGGCTGAAACGTCGGATCGAGGATTTGCTGACGGGTGACGATGACCTGGCTGCACTCGACGAAGTGTTGCGATCGGCGGGGATATTGCCGGGCGAAGGTTGGCGTCAACGCATCGGCGAGGGAGAGCCGCGTGGTGTTGCGGAATCGTTTCTCGGCGCAGTCCGCGGCCAGGTTTATGCGCGCGCAAACGGTACAGATGGACCCTATGATCTCGAATGCGATATTGGCGAATTGGTGCCGGGATTGTTGGAGGCGGCGGCGAACCTGGCTCAAGGCCTCGGACGTCTGTCGCAGCCGATCAAGGTATTGCGGGAATCGCTGATCGCCCGTCTCGATGACGAAGCGGATGAAATGGAGACCGCGACGCGGCAGCGGATAGAATCGATGATCCGGTCTCTGCAGAACCGAGGCGAAGACGTCGTCGCCGCGTGGCGCAGCATGCTCGAATCTTTGGCTAGTGAGACGCCAGAGCGGTTCATCGATTGGTTCAGTGTTCAGCGGTATGGCGGCCGCGATACCGATGTCGGTATGCATCGCCATTGGCTTGATCCGAGCCTGCCGTTTGCCGAACACGTTGTCGGATCGGCGCAGGGCGTCGTCATCACCTCCGCGACGCTCAGAGACGGGACCGGTGATCCGGATGCGGATTGGGCTGCCGCCGAGACCCGGACTGGGGCCATTCATTTACCGAGCCCGGCAGTGCGCGCGGCGGTGCCGTCGCCTTTCGATTATGCGGAAATGACCCGCGTGTTGGTCGTCAACGATGTGCGCAAGGACGATCTAGGACAGGTCGCCTCGGCCTACCGCGAATTATTTCTAGCGTCTGGCGGCGGTGCGCTCGGTCTATTCACGGCGATTTCCAGATTGCGGGCGGTGCATGGCCGTTTGATCGAACCGCTTG
>CAXAGK010000041.1:0-15032 GCA_963968305.1 uncultured Rickettsiales bacterium
AGCGGCACGAAGCCGAGTTCATCGATAATCAATAACTCATGACTGGCGAGCTGCTCTTAAGGCGACTCCATCATTGTCAACGTGATGATCGGCCAATATCGCCAACGCTAACTGCATAGGTCCGGCGCCGTTATACCCCAATTCGAAACCGACTTCCGACATCGCGCGTAAATCTACCCGTGGGTCCAACGGCATCCCGTCAACCGTCACTTCGGTCCCTTTGAGCGTTCTTTGTCCGCGATAGATTCTCGACACTCAGATGTCCTCGCCAATCTTTGTAACAACCATTGCACCCTCCATGGCTCATATCAAAACCTTCAGATGATTCGTTCCGCTTGATCGCCAGGATGGTGCTGCGGTCTATTATTCATTCGGCAACCGCATATTGGAGAGAGAAGACACATGGATGTTGGAATCGTCATGCCGTGCTCGGCCATCACACCGCCCGACTTGATCGCGGAAACCGCAAGGGCCATCGAAGAACGCGGCTTTACGTCCATCTGGGCGCCGGAGCACGTCATCTTTTTCGATCAGTATAAATCTCAATATCCCTATGCGGATCATGGCAAGCTATTGGGTTTCGATCACGGCATGATGGAGCCTTGGACGGTCCTTTCATACGTTGCCGCCAATACAAACCGCGTGCGCCTCGGCTCCAGTATTTGCCTCGTACCGCAGCGCAATCCGGTCTACACCGCGAAACAAATCACGGATGTCGACTTTCTCTCGGGCGGGCGTGTCGATTTTGGCGTCGGCGCCGGTTGGCTAAAAGAGGAGTTCGACGCCCTGCAGGTCCCGTTTGAACGCCGTGGCGCGCGCACCAGCGATTATATCCGTGTCATGCAGGCGCTCTGGACGATGGAGAGGCCAAGCTATCATGGGGAATTTTATAACTTGCCCGAATGCACCCAGAACCCGAAGCCGGTGCAAACACCACATCCTCCAATTTTCTTCGGTGGCGAGAGCAAACCCGCATTGCGGCGCGTCGCCACGCAGGGGCAAGGCTGGATGGGCGCCAGTATGATGCCAAAAGATTTGCCGGAGAAATTAGCGTTATTGGATAACTTACTCGCCGAACATGACCGCAAACGGTCAGACATTAAAGTTTACACGTTGCCGAATATCGCACCGAAAGCAGATCTATTCCCGCAGTACGAAGACCTTGGAGTCGAGCAAGTCATCCATCTGGTGCCAATGAAGAACATAGATGACGTCCACCAACGTCTCGACACCATGGCAAAGATGGCATTTGGTTGATCCAGCGTTGTAGGCATACTCGTATAACGAGGCACAATATATGGTACGGCTGAGAAGAAGTTTCTTTTAAATCTCATTAAATTCCAATTTTTATTGAAAAATTAATGTCATAATTTTTCTTACGGGGGCGATTATAGGGGAATTATCGAATGTTTAGTTTAGTTTGCTTTGCTCAACTGAACTCCACCTTTGGTTCTTTTACGAAGAAGCCAATCTGACGGGAGACGTCCGGGTCTATAAGAAATGTGAATACTGCGGAAAGATGACCGCGATCAAAGCGCGCCGCACCGAGACAAGAGAGAAGAAGGAAGCGGCGTAGCCGTTCCTGTCAGAGACCGCTGCGGACTTTCGGCGCGACTTCTTCGGCGAAGAGCCGCATGCAATCCAACGTCGCCTCTTTCGGCATGCCTGCCCAGTCCATGCTCATGATCAGATGATTGGTCCCGACTTGCCGGTGCAGATCGATAATCTGCTCCGCGACCTCGTCGGGAGAGCCCAATAGGAAGCGGTCACCAATCAAGTCACCGAAGGCTTGGTCGAGCTTGGAGTCGTCATCGGGCAATTCGTCGCTTTGGCCCCAATCGGTATAGTTCTCGTATTTGCCCGCGAGATAAGGCCCACAGAGCCGCAAGGCCTCCCCCTTTGTGGGCGCGACGAATACTTCGCGCCGCATCGGGAGTTCGTCCGGAAACGGCTTTCCCGCCGTATCAAGAGCCCGTTTGTACACATCCATCTGCCGGATCACGGTCGAGATCGCGTTATGCGGATTGATGTACCAGCAATCACCCATATGGGCTGCTCGTTCAATGGCCGGGTCCGCGTTGGCGCCAATCCAGATCGGCGGATGGGGCCTTTGCAGCGGTTTCGGGAGACAAGTCGCTCCATCCAATTCAAAATGTGAGCCGACCATGTCAACCGCGTCCTCCGTCCACAGACGCTTGAGGGCGATCAGGTTTTCCTCAAATCGTTTGACCCGCTCCTTACGATTCGTCCCGAACGCCTTGAGTTCAACCTCTCGGTAGCCCAGCGCCGCGCCGACGATGAGTTTGCCGCCACACATGACGTCGATCGTCGCCAGCTGCTCCGCGATATCTAGTGGCTTATGCATCGACAGGAGGATAATCCCCGCATTGAGCCGCATGTTCGGTGCTTCCGCCGAGAGCCGCGCTAGGATCGGGAACTGCTGGAACGCCTGATAGGGCGCGGTGCTATAATGGGATGTCTTGGTAAGCGAGTCGTAGCCCAACGCATCCGCAAGTCGCACCAATTCCATTAAGTCCGCGAATTTATCGCTGACATCCGCGTCCATCGGATATTGGGTCCGTAACGCGATCCCAAACTGGAAATTAGTCGCCACTTCTCGTCTCCTGCCGGTCAAAATCCATCTTTCCGATAGAGATAATGCCCGCCCGCGCCAAATCCACGTGATTAGCGTTACACGCGCCCTCGCGCATATTCGTCGCGTAGCCCCTCTTCCACAGACAACCGCGGCTCGAACCCAATATCGTCGCGGATACGATCGATGGATACCCGCAACCCACTGTGGGATGCGCCGGTAAACTCAACTGACCCCGCCTCCGGAACAACTCGGCAGATCGCCTCGTGGAACTCCTTCAAGCTGACATAATTCTCCAACAATCCCGCGATATTATATGCCCGATGCGCCAAACCCTGCTTATCCAGCGCCCGTATCGTCGCCTCCGCCGCGTCTTGCACGTATATGTATTGAAAGCACTCGTCGCCGCTCGCACCGTCGAGCGTCACGTTTTGACCCCACATGGTTTGTTTCAGGAGGTGCCGCAGGCCGGACATCCCACTGCCGCGAACCTCTCCCCCAGGCCCAAAGACACCCCCGTAACGCAGCGCCACGTAATCGAGCCCATACAACGCACAGAAGCGCGCGCAGAGTGCTTCGCCAAGTTGTTTCGTCTGGCCATACAATGAGACAGGACTGATGGGCGGTGTATCCTCTGCAAAGACGATGTTACCGGGTCCATAAAGCGCGATACTACTGGCAAAGACGAAACAGCGAACCCCGCACGCCACCGCTGCGTGGAGCAAATTTAACGTCCCGTTCACGTTGACTTCCGTGGCGATGCCGGGCTCGCGTTCGCAATCTTCGCTGAGAAATGCCGCCAGATGAATGATCTGGTCGACACCGCATTCACGCACTATTTCCTCGACAGCGCCTCTTTCGCGAATGTCTCCTTGGACGACGCTGGCCCCATCGATTTCCCGCTTGCCCCGCGACAGAACGATAACCTGCTCGCCCCGCCTCAGCAGTTGTGCCACCACTTCCAATCCGATCAGACCGGTACCACCCGTCACCAATATCGTCATGAATTCCGCTCTCCACAAAAACGATCTAACAAGCCGCCTGCAACACCGCTCCCTTCAAGAGTCGTCGAAAGCCGAACGGTTTTTTCGCAGACGCGGCATCCACCTCGACGACGACTGCATCGACGACCCAATCCCCGGCAGAGTTCAAACGCCAAAGATTTGGTGCCCGCTCGCCGCCAAATGCGCGGTCGATGCATAATCGCCCGGTATCGCCATGAACGAGGAGAACCGGTTTCCTCAGTGCCGCACTCTGCGACATCAAGTTATCGCGCAAGGCTCCGAACCCATCGCATATAGAACGATACTTACGGCTGCAGTCACGCGTCCCGTTTACCCGGCTGATGTCAGCCTGCATGGCGATGATCAACACCTTTACATCAGGTTTAGATGCCGCTGCAAAAGCCGCCTGCAGCCATTTCAAGTTGGCCGCGTCGCGCGCATCAACCGCATCGAGTGCCTTCGATTTGTCGTCTAGCTCTATTTCCCGACGCCCATTATTCGTGCCGACGACATGGAGAGTCGCGAATTGAATGCCGTCGTGACGCCAAGTCGCATTCTCCGGATACCCGGACTGCCTCCTATATCGCCACGCATCGGACACAGGTACCAGTTCGGCATAGAATACTTCCCGCAATCGCGTGAGCCGCTTCATTTCCGATATCGGATTGCTCAGCTTATCGCGGTCGCAATCCGTCCAATCGTTGTCGCCCGGCGTATAAAAGACCCGCCCTGGTATCAAGGTCATGATCCGGTCGTGGGCGGTAATGAGCCCGGTCTCAGTGCAATCAGCACCGCCGGCCTTGAAGTCACCGAGATGAATGGCAAAAGGGAAATTCCCGGCCGCGATCGCCGGTCGGATTTCGCTCTCAAGCACACGCGCTTGATCTTCGCTATACGGTAAGTCACCAACGACGACGAAACGAACCGGTTCCGCCGAAACACCAAAACAACCTAAAACGATATAAAGAAAGGCGAGGGTAAAGACCGAATTATTCTTCATCGACAGATAAATTCCTTATTGAAGCGCGCCGCTTGCGTTTACGGAAATGTTCGCCGACCATACGCGTCAGTTATGTTGGACAAAAGACTTCTCATCGTCGCCCATGCGCCCTCACCGAATACCGCTCGGTTGATGGAGGCAGTGGTGTGCGGTGCCACCAACCTCGATATTGCGGGCGTGGATATTATTGCGAAAAGCCCCTTCGATACCGACGCCGATGATGTGATGGCGGCCCACGGCATTATTCTCGGGACAACCGAAAACCTCGGGTACATGAGCGGCGCGTTGAAGGATTTCTTCGACCGAATTTACTACCCTTGCCTCGAAGCCAAGCAGGGGACGCCCTATGCTCTTTATATACGTGCAGGGCATGACGGCACCGGCACACGCCGCGGGGTGGAGACCATCGTAACAGGCCTTCGCTGGAAAGCGGTACAAGAGCCCTTGATCATGCGGGGCGATTGGCAGGACGCGTTTATTGAGCCTTGCGAGGAGCTTGGCATGGCGATGGCCGCCGGGTTGGAAGCGGGCATCATCTAGGGAGAGTTAGCGGCAATGATAGATATCCCTCGTCAATCCTGGACTTATTTGGAATTCGTGCGCCGCCGGGCGGAACAGTACGGCGACCGAATATTCTGCACCTTTTCCAACGGCGATATCCTGACCTTCGCCGAGTTTGAGACAGCGACGAATGCGTTGGCGTCCGCGCTTGCCGGTCTAGGGATCGATCGTGGCGACCGAGTCGTCGGCATGATGTACAACAGCAAAGCGTTTCTGCTAGCCATGGTCGCTGTCCACAAACGCGGCGCGATCTTCGTGCCTATCAACACGGAATTGAAAGGTGCTTTTCTAGAGCATCAAATCCGCAATATAGAACCTTGCGCTGCCTTCGTCGGCGATGAACTGCGACCCGTTTTCGACACCATCTCCATCGACGGACTGAATATCGAGGCCACCATCTCGATCGAGGGGAACGGCGAACCGTTGACGGGCAGCCGAGCTATTACATTCGCCGATCTGCTGGGGACGCAAGCGCGGCCCGAAGACGTCGTCGAGGCCGAGGCCCACGACATTTGCATGATCATGTTCACGTCCGGCACGACCGGCCCCTCCAAAGGCACTCTGATGCCTCATGCGCACAGCGTTTTATTCGGCTTCGGCGCGGGACGCGCGCTGAAGATGACACCCGAAGACTGCATGTTCATCTGCATGCCGTTCTTCCATGCGATGGGACTGATGTTGCAACTTACGTCTTGTCTGGTCTATGGATCGAGCGCCCATGTGATCCGCCGATTCTCCGCCACTACCTGGCTCGACGAAATTCGCGCCAGCAAAGCAACTTTAACGTATGGCCTCGGTGTGATTCCGGAGTTCATCTTCCGCCAACCGCCGAGCCCCTACGACAAAGATCACGATCTACGCTCTATGGTCGCTGTCCCGATTGGCGAAGATTGGGGTGCCCCATTCGAGGAACGCTTTGGCCTGCGTCTGGTACAGGCTTACGGCATGACCGAGTGCAATATACCCGCCTACGGCAAACTTGAAGACCCGGTCATGGCGGGCTGTGCCGGACATATCGATGACGACTTCTTCGAAGTGAAGATCGTCGACGCCGATACCGACGAGGAAATGCCAAAAGGCGAGGTCGGCGAAATCGTTGTCCGACCGACCCAACCCGCCTGCTTCATGCAGGGATATTATAATATGCCGGAGCGCACGATTGAAGCTTGGCGGAACCTATGGTTCCACACCGGCGACGCCGGCCGTTTCGACGAGGAGGGGCGGCTCTTCTTCATCGATCGCATCAAGGATTGCATCCGGCGGCGCGGCGAAAACATCTCGGCCTTCGAAGTCGAACAGGTCATCAACAACCACCCGGAAGTCGCCGAAAGCTGCGTCATCGGCGTGCGCGATGCGGATGCGGGCGGCGAAGAAGAGGTAAAGGCCTGTGTCGTTTCCGTCGGCAATGATGTGGAACCGACGTCAATTCTCGATTGGTGTGTCGAGCGCATGCCACGTTACGCGGTTCCCCGCTATATCGAATATGTTGACGCGTTGGACAAGACACCAACGGGCAAGTTGCAAAAGCAAGGATTGCGCGACGCTGGCATCACATCAGACACATGGGACCGGGAAGACGTTGGCTACGTGGTTCCGCGGTAAAGTGCCCTCACCCCAACCTTCCCCCGCTTGCGGGAGGGGGTCGCTATCCCTTCCCGTCAATCCCGACCTGATAAGTAGACGGCATCATGTCTTGGATCGAACTGGCGCGCTTGGAGAGCCAATAGGATTGTTGTGGCGGCACGCTTTCGAAGTCCCGTTCCACGCCCAGTTTGCGCGCCGCATCCATCGGCCAATTCGGGTTATATAGAATTTCCCGCGCCAAGGCGACTAAGTCCGCCTGTCCTTTCTGTAAAATCTCCTCCGCCTGATCCGCATGGACGATCATGCCAACTGCCATGCTCATGACGCCGCTTTCCGCTTTGAGCTTCTCCGCATAGGGAACTTGGTAATTATATCCCGGCCGCATATCCGCACCGACGACGGGGCTACCCATCATACCGCCGGAGCTGCAATCGATCACATCGACCCCCATGGGGCCGACAAGCTTCGCCAAGGCCACGCTCTCATCCGGACCCCAGCCCGCATTGTCTTCCACGGAAAGACGCATGAAGAGTGGCTTGCCGTCGGGCCAATTGGCGCGCACGGCCTCGGTCACTTCCATGGCGAAGCGCATCCGGTTGATTTCAGAGCCGCCATACTCGTCATTGCGGACATTGGCGTGCGGAGAGAGGAATTGGTGGATCAGATATCCATGGGCGGCGTGAATTTCGAGGACATCAAACCCGGCCTCATCGACCCGCCGCGCAGCGTCACCCCACATCTGCACCAGGTCTTTGACTTCGGCATTGGTCAAGGCGCGGGGATCCGGATCGTTCCTGCCGCCGGGCAAGCCGCTCGGCGCGACCAGCTCCCAGGCTTCCCAATCGTCGCAACCTTCCGGCGCTTCAGTCAGGGGTGCCCCGCCCTCCCAGGGACGGAACCGCCGTGCCTTGCGCCCAGAATGTCCCAATTGGATGGCCGGGACCGAGTTGTGCGCTCGGATGAAATCCACCAATCGTTTAAAATGCGGGATAAACTTATCGTCCCAAAGCCCGGTATCGCCGACGGTACCGCATCCGCGGCGATCGACTTTCGTCGATTCAACGAAAACCAAACCGGCCCCCCCGGCAGCGAACCGGCCGATATTCATTAGATGCCAATCGGTCGGAAATCCTTTTTCGGCGGCATATTGGTGCATCGGTGCCACGACAACGCGGTTCTTCATTTCCACATCTCGGATCGTCATCGGCGTAAAGAGGAGCGGCGCGGTCATATTCAGTCTTCCCAATGAATTTCATCTGATGCTGAAATTAGCCCGCCCCTTAGAGGCAACCAGTCCAATTGCCATCCGGCGGACATCTGTCACATTAGGCCAAACACCCGATACAAAGAGATAATCAATGCGCCTAACCGAAGCCCACTTCCCCGCGCAAGCCGACGACCCCGTTTGGGAGACCACCGTCGGTGGCTTGCTGCAAAAGATTACCGCCAAATATCCAAGCCAAGAAGCCTTGGTCGAAGTGAAACTGAATGGGGAGCTTGGGAAGTTTATGACGCACTGAAGTAATTGTTTTGAAAAACCGCAGAATATAGGCATTTATTTCCTATGAGATTTACTCAAATATACGACTGCTGGACAGACTGCTGGACAAATCATCCCTGATTTCGTCATCATAAGGGTATGAAGGCGAAGAAACTAAAGTTCACAGTCCCGGGTATGTTTATATATCATGGTGCCTATTTCTTGCGGTGGCGCGTCAACGGCAGGTGTCATTCAGTAAACCTGGGGCGTATAAAGGACGCCACGAAAGAAGCCGCCGAGAAAACTGCTCATGAATACAGATCAGGGGAACGCAGCGTCTACCTGATGTGTAGCAATTCCGGGAACATGACCTTTCTCGGGATATTCCAAGATCTCTGCGATAGCGTTGGCAGAACGCGCTGGAAAGACAGCACGCGTTCTCCCGCTCAATCGAGCGGTAAGTCCATCGGTATATGGTGGTCGTCGGAAGACTTGGAAGGCACGATCGGTGATTTCGGCTGGAACCTCGAAGAGTTCCTGACCTCTGCACGATCCACGTAACAGCAACCGGGGAATTAGCATGCCACAATCCGTCGGAACCCGTAGACGATGACCCATGTCATTGTTCAGGTATCGGACACGCATCTGAGTCCGACCCATGCTTATTTCGATGACAATTGGCAAACTTTCGTCGACGAGATGCAGGTGCTCCGGCCGGACCTTGTCATCAACACCGGGGATTTTTCCTTCAACGGCCCCGACGTTGAGGGTGATATTCAATATGCGCATCAAGAAGCCGAACGGCTGGGCCTTCCCTACCTCACCATTCCTGGCAATCACGATGTGGGCGAGCCCGGCGACAATCCACGCTTAAAGCAACCAGTCAATGATGCCCGCCTGAATACGTGGAAGAGTTATTTCGGCGACGACCGTTTTATTAAGGACATCGAGGACTGGCGGCTCGTCGGTATCAATAGTGAATTATTGGGCAGCAATCTCAGCGCAGAACATCGACAATGGGAATTCCTCGAGGACGCCCTATCCAATTCAGACGGACGGACGATCAGTCTTTTTAGTCACAAGCCGCTCTATCAAAAAACACCGGACGAAGACATTAGCAAATGGGCCATTCTGCCGGAACCACGCGTCCGGCTGCTCAAGCTTTTGTCCGCCCATAAGGTCCGCTTCGTCGCCTCCGGCCATTTGCACCGCTACCGTTACACGAGCGTCGAGGGTCTCGATCTTATCTGGTGTCCAACGACGGCCTTTATCACGCCGAGCCTTAAGAACGATGGGTGTGTCCGGCGGGTTGGTTATCTGAAATGGACATTCGACGGCCGCGACGTCCGCCACGAGTTCATCGAACCCAGCAGTTTCATTAACCACGACATGACGTGGCGCACGAAGAAATTAGGCACCACCATTTCACTGCCGCCGAACCCTCTCTCCGCCGCGGAGTAATCCGCCTTTTGCTGTGGACGTGTAGTGGCGGCAATCCATGCTTAAACGTTTTCTTGCGCCAAGTGACACCTCGCGCATTGAATACACTCACACTGTTAAGGCGGCCCAACATGGAACCGGTTAAATACGTCGATCGTCTCAATGAGAAATACCGTTTACTCGGATTTCCGACCTACGAATGGACCATCCATCGTGACGCGCCGATATCACCACTGCAAAAACCGCTGAACGAATGCTGCGTGTCGAACCTGACCACCAGCGGAGCATCGCGGAAGCAAGACCCAGGCTTTGATCCAGATGCACGGAACGTTTTACGTCTCGACGCCATTCCCGCCAACACACCTTCGGACGGCTTCAACATCAACCATAATTACTATGACCACCGCAGCGTAGTCGAAGATATCAATTGCCAATTTCCGATCGAACGCCTGCGTGAACTGGCCGCCGACGGGACAATTGGTCAGTCTGCGCCGCGCCATTGTAATGGCTTTATGGGGCGCATCTATAAACGCAGCGCCATTATCGCAAAGGCTGAGGAATTCGCCGTATCGCTGCGGCAGGACAAGGTCAACCTATTGATCCTCGTACCCGCCTGCCCGCTCGATCATCAAACCGCCGGGCTCGCCGCCCGCACTGTCGAGGAGGCCCGCATTGCAACCGTCACAGTCTCGACCGGCTGTGATCTTAGCGTCCAAGTCCTCGCCCCGCGAACGGCTTTCACGAACTTCCCCATGGGCAATGCCTTTGGTCGTCCGGGTGATATCGATCAGCAGCGCCGCATACTGTTGGATGCGCTCTCGCTAGCCTCGCAATCGTCGACAGCGGGCGAGGTCATTTACTTGCGTTATGATTGGGGGAAAGAAATTCCAGTCCACTACCGCGAGACAACGTGGGAATTTCAATTGAATAAATAGACCGCAATTGCGCAGCGCAGGCATTGAGGAAATTCGAATGTCCGAACCACGACCGACCACTGTCCGCCTGCAAAAACTCTCCTGGGCGTGTACGCAATCCGCCGTCCTGTTCGCTGCCATCGAAAACGGATTGTTTACCTCCATCAGCCGTCGCGGGGATTCCCTCGCGACCATCGCCAAGGATGCGGGCATCACCGAGAATAATGCCAAACGGATGATCACGGCGTTGCTCACTCTGGAACTGGTCGAGCGCGCTGGCGACGGCTTTCGCAATGCGCCGGATGTGGAGCGGTTTCTCGTCGAGGACACCCGCAGTTACGCGGGACGCTGGATCACCTGGTTCCATCATCAATGGAATGCCTGGGGCGAACTCGGCAAACGGTTGGAGGACACTGGACCGGAAGATCCCCTCGGCTTCTGCGACGAGAGTTTCACGGTCAATCATGCGCGGCGCTACCATCAAGCGACGGCGAGCGTCGGCATGGGTGCCGCGCGCAAATTCATGAGCGAAGTGCCACTCGACGGACGGAACCTGCTCTTTGACCTCGGCGGCGGCTCCGGTGCCTATTCGATTGAAGCGGCCAAGCGTAATCCCGGCCTAAAAGCCGTGGTACTCGACCTGCCCGAAGTCGTCGTCGTGACCCGCGACTTCATCAAGGAGCACGGTGTCGAGGCGCAGGTGACCGCGGAGCCCTGCAATTTCATCAATGATGAGTTTCCAACGGGCGCCAACGTCATCCTGATGAACAGCAATCTCCCACAATATTCAGGGGAGATGATTTGCCAAGTTTTGCGGAAGGCATTCGACGCCCTTGCACCCGGGGTGAGATGCATATCTGCGGCGAGATGGTCAACGAGGATTGGTCCGGCCCGCTCATCCCAGCGATGTGTTCCGTGCATGGCGTCCTCTTCCATTCCACCGCCCTGCCCCACACGCCAACGGACTGCATACGCTATTTCGAGGAGACCGGTTTCGAGGAAGTGAAAGTCCACGAGTTCATCCCCGACATCCTACAACACATCACAGGCTGTAAACCCGCATGATGGAAGACGCTCTCAAGGGTATAAGAATTCTCGAAGTCGGAACCATGACACCCGGCAAGTTCACGGGCTTCCTGCTTGCCGGATGGGGTGCCGAATCGCTTCGGATCGAGCGCCCAAGCGGTCCGCAAGAGCCGGTCATCGGCGATGAGGAACTCACACTCAACCGGGGAAAACGCTCGATTGCCCTCAATCTCCGGGACCCGAGGGGCCGGGATATCCTACTCCGGCTCGCGGCCGATGCCGACGTCTTCATGGAGAGCTACCGACCCGGAACCGCGGCGCGTCTCGGTATCGACGCACAGGCGGTCCGGGCCTTGAATCCGCGTATCGTCTATTGCTCACTCTCTGGCTTCGGGCAGACCGGACCGGATCGGCTGCGCGCCGCCTACGATCTGAACCAACAGGCGGAAACCGGTTTCAGCCTCGCGCTCGCCGGCGGCGGCACACCTATAGCACCTAATACATACATCGCAGATTCCATTTCCGGCCTTATGACTGCTTTCGCCATATCGGCAGCATTGCGCCAACGCGAGGTTACAGGAGAGGGTGCAACCATCGACCTCGGTATCCAGGAAAGCCTATTCGCGTTGATGGCTGTCTCGCACGGCACGCTTCGAACAAGCGCCCCGGCGCTGGAACTCCGCGCGGCCTATGGCATCTTCGAGGCCGCGAACAACACATCCTTATCGCTCGGTGTCGCACGCAAGGCCTCCGCCGACGCATTATTCGAGCGTCTTGGTCGTCCGGATCTCGCCGACGAAGGATTGCTGCGCGGCACACCGGGTGCGGCCGCTCGTGCTTTTCTAACCGAAGCTCTGCGCGCGAAATTAGCGAGGGACTGGATCGCCGAACTCGCACCGCTCGACATCGAAATCGCACCGGTAAATTCCCCGGAAGCCGCCTTCGATAATCCCCAATTGATCGAGCGGGCGATGGCATTTGAGACGAGCCATCCCATCGCCGGAGCCTTACGGCAAATCGGCATTCCCGGTGTCGACGTCCGCCAACTCGCACCCGCACCGGTGGCCGGAGCGGACACAGACGCCGTGCTCGGCGAACTCGACTACGACCCAGCGGAAATCGTGGAGCTAAAAACCGCCGGTGTTATTTAAGTGCATCGACCAACAATAAGGAAACCGACCATGGCGAAGCCACCAGCAACGGAAAGAACAACGCCCGCCGTCCCCAACGATCCAACCGTCGGCGGTAGTTCCGAACGACTGAACGAATTGGCGATGGGGTTCAAGAAGAGCCAGGCACTCTCGGCGGCCCTTGAAGTCGATCTCTTCTGCGCGCTTTCCATCGGTGCCGGGACGCCGGAGGAAGTCGCGGTTCATTGCAAAATCGACCGCGAAGTGGCCGACCGCCTGATGATCATCTGCAAGGCCATGGGGCTGATCGCCGATGTCGACGGACGCACTGTGAACGTCGACGATGTGGAGCGCTTTTTCGTGCGCGACAATTCAACCTTTTTCGGCGACTTCCTGCGCTTCACCATCGGCGCGGAATATGATGAATGGCGGGGCTTCGCCGACAACATCAAGGACGCGAGCTCCGAGCTCCCGCCCTCCAAGCTCTACGAAGGCGATCTCAACGACCCGGAACGCGCCCGCGCCTTCACCACGGCGGGCTACAATTCCTCCATCGCGCTGGCGCACCGGCTTGCAAAGCGTTTCGATTTCTCTCGCTTCAATCGCTGGCTAGATTTCGCCGGCGGTTCCGGCTGCTACGCCATCGCCGCCTGCGAGCGCCATGAGGGCGTCAACGTGATCGTCAAAGACCACCCGAACGTTATTCCAGTCACCCGGGAGTTCGTGGGCAATCACAAACTCACCGACCGGATCGAGGCAGAGCCCGGTGATTTCCTGAAACAATCCGATTACGCCACTGATTGCGATCTCATTTCCTTCATCACCCCGTTGCACTGGTACCTCGAAGACGACGTGATGAAGGCCTTGAGCTATGCCTATGACGCGCTGCCAAGCGGCGGCACCTGCCTCATTGTCGGCTACATGCTGAACGAAAACCGCGATGGTCCCATCGATCCGGTGTTCTATCATGTACAAGCCATCCGCGACGGCCACTTCACCGGCCACGTACCGAGCGGCCCAGAATACGCAGCCTATTTGGAGCGAGCCGGATTCAAGGATGCAGAATACAGCTGGCTGTTGCCTAATCGATTAGGCCAGATCGAAGCACGGAAGCCATAAGGAAAATGATGCGTTCTTTCGTTTCCCGGCCGCAGCGAAGCTGAGAGCCGGGACCTAGTTCACGCACGATAGGGCCGGAATAAGCTGGATTCCGAATAACGCTATCGCGTTTTCGAGAAACGTGGATTTAAATTAGAACGTCCGAACCGCCCGTGTCACTGTACGCGAACCGCCGGCCCAGAGAGGCAGGTGCGTCATCTTCACGCCGACGCCGCCAGTGATGATGGGATGAATATCTTCCGCCGTAGGCGCCAAGGGACGGTCGTCCGGATCATTATTGCCATCATAAGTATAAGGCTTACGGGCATTGAACAAGTAGTCCTGTACCCGCGAGAGGTCCCACCTGGCCTTAGCTAGAATATCGGCCATCTCCGGCGGCATCAGGAAGATTTGCTCGTTGCGTTCCGGTTTGCGGGTCAGGCTAGAAACGTCGATGGAAGAATTCATCGCGGCGGCAATGGGTTGCAAGACCGCTTCGGGTGACTCGCCGCCGGAGATCGGCAGAACCTCCGCCGTGCCGGAGACGCCGAGCACCGTCACGCAACTCTCCTCCGCGCCGAATCCGCATCGCTCCGACAGGGATGGAAAACCGGGATGCGCGGTTTCTGCGAAACAGAACGTGTATTTCCCGGGCTGACCCATCGTCGCCATATCGGCGACGCCGGGCTTCGCGCCCGCGACGTTGCGCATGATCAGACTGACCGCGCGACCGATGCAGGCATTGGCGCGGTTTCCCGGGCCCAACACGTTGCTTCCGGTATTCATACCCAATTGCGTGACAAGTGGTCCGTGAACGCAGACGGCGACCGTCGGCGTGCCGGTAGTGCTCAAGACGCCCAGCAAATTGAAACCATCGTCCGTGCAGGCTTCGGCGGCGGTTAAGACGACGGGTAGCTCTTCAGGCCTGCACCCGGCGAGAATGCAGTTGTAGGCAACCGCTTCCAGGGTGAGTTCACCCATCAGCGGCATCAAATGGCCAAAGGATTGATCTGGCGCGCCACGTACCGAGATCATGGCGTCGAGGCGATCCAAAGTGGGTGTCACCATCGGTAGGCCATCGCTCAGGTCGAGTGAATCCAGTGCGGCTTGGGCCTCTTCCCACGCAATGTCTTGGGGGAAAAGCGGGAAATCTTCGTTCATCGGCAGATCCCCCTCACCCTAGCGCTCTCCCACGAGGGGAG
>CAXAGK010000042.1:0-14971 GCA_963968305.1 uncultured Rickettsiales bacterium
TCATATGGTCGAACATGGTGAAGGCGGGCGGATTGTAGGCACCGCGAGCCTCGCGGCCATTTCCGGCGCGGCCCGCAACGAACATTATGCGGCGACAAAGGGCGGCATGGTCTCAATGATCTATGCTATGTCCGTCGAACTCGCGCGCTATGGGATTACTGTCAACGCGATCCTGCCGGGATGGATCGAGACGGCGATGACTGAGCGTGCATTCAATTGGGAAAAATTTGCCGGCAACGTGATGCCACGTATTCCGCATCGCCGCTGGGGACAACCCGACGATTTCGGCGGCATCTCGGTCTACATCATGTCGAGCGCTAGCGCCTATCATACGGGCGATACGTTCCTCATCGATGGCGGCTACAACAAGTTCTGATCCGATGTCAGATGCAATTGAACGTCTGGCGGAGCACGTTAATGGAACGTCATTCGAGGACATTCCGGACGACGCTATTTTCAGCGCCAAGACGTTCATCTTGGATACATTCGGCGTGGCAATTGCCGGAAGTGTCGGCCCGTTCGTCCCGGAGTTAATCGAAACCGCGCGCGGCTGGGGTGAAGGCGACGACGCGGCGGTGTGGGGAACGGAAATACGTCTACCCGCGCCCAGCGCCGCGCTGATCAACGCTTATCAAGGGCATAACAGCGAATTTGACGCTATCCACGAACGCGCCGTTATTCACCCATTGGCATCCATTCTAGCATCGCTGATGGCGGTCGCGGAGCGGGGAGGCGGCTTGTCCGGGCGAGATTTATTGACAGCTGCAGTGTTGGGTGTCGATGTCTCTTGCTCCATCGGCATGGGCGCGACTGAGACGTTAAAATTCTTTCGCCCAGCGACGGCCGGTTCATTCGGTGCGGTGGCGGCGTTGGGTAAGGCGTATGAGCTCGGCGCGGATGAATTGATCTCATCCTTCGGCATTCAGCTTGGGCAAATCGGTGGCACGATGCAGGCGCATGAAGAAGGCTCGCCCTTACTCGGCATGCAACTTGGCTTTTGCACTCGAGCTGCGGTGACATCGCATGATCTTGCGACCCGGGGGCTAAACGGCTCCCGCAAAGTCCTGGAAGGAAACTACGGGTATTACGCATTATTTGAGGGTGGGGTCGATATTGAAACCGGCCTCGCGGGATTGGGTGTCGACTGGCGGGTTCAAGGTATTTCCCACAAACCGTTCCCGAGTGGCCGCGCTACGCACGGTGTCATCGACGGTCTGCTGACCCTTCGCGCCGAACACGGTATTGAGGCCAGAGATGTCGAAGAGGTCAGCGCCGAAGTGCCGCCGCTGGTCTATCAGTTAACTGGTCGTCCCATGATCGCGGAGCCCGGGGTGAACTATGCGCGTCTTTGTATTCCCTATGTAGGTGCGGTCGCCTTAATGAAGGGGTCGGTGGGGATCGAGGATTTCGGGCAAGAGAGCCTTTGTGACGAAAACATTCATTCTCTCGCGGAGCGCTTCGATGTAGCCATTCGGGATGTGGGTGACCCGAACGCACTTGTCCCGCAGACAGTTGCAATCCGAATGAAGGACGGGAGGGAGTACTCGGTTCAGTTGGACGAAGTGATTGGTAGTCCAGTGAAGCCGCTCTCCCACGAACGGCATCTCGAGAAATTTCGGCGCAATTGGTTAAGCGGTGCGCGGCCTCTCGATCCAATCCGGGGCGAGCGCATGATAGAGTTAGTCGATGCGCTGGAAGACCTAGAGGAGTGTTCAGACCTCGTGGACCTGATGACGGCGGCATAGCGGATGTGGAATTCAGCAAGGAGATTACGATTACATCGCGAACGCTCACACTGGCGGATTACGAGACGCTTGTCGGCACGGAATTGGCCGTGAGCGATGGGAAGTCGGTTGATCAGGCGCAGGTCAATCAATTCGGTGAAGCGAGCTGGCTACCCATTGGATGCATACCGACCCGAAGCGCGCTGTGGCGGAAGGTCCGTGTGGCGGCACGCTAGCACATGGGTTTTGATGTTCAGTTTTCTTTCGAACTTTATGGATGCTTGTAATTTGTGGCCCTCGGATTCGACCTTCGCACTTAATTATGGGTTAGATAAAGTGCGGTTCCTGGCACCGGTTATCGTCGGCTACGGTTTCCGTATTCGGGATCACATAAAGTTGCTTGAGGCGGAACGGCGACCGAAGGGGCTGTTCACGCGAACGGCGCATGAACTCGAAATTGAGGGGATGGAAGGAATTGCGCTTTCTGCGGAATACCTGACGCTCTGGATTCCTGAGGGACAAGAAAGCGCTGTCGCGTAAAGGAGAAGCAATATGCTGCAGTATAAAGCGGAGTCCGCTTTCAGTATTCTGATGGCGGGCTTCGTCATAGTGTTGGTATTGACCAACATCATCGGCGTGAAGCTCTTTCTAGCCTTTCCGGAGGTATTGCCCAACGGATTGTTTGTCGAACTGATTACGCTGACGACCGGCATTCTCACTTATCCGATCACCTTTCTTTTCACCGATGTTGTCTGCGAGGTATATGGGCGCAAGCGGGCGAATTTGATGGTCTACACTGGGTTTGCGATGAGCCTGCTTTCCTTGATCCTGGTGCAAATTGCCTTGGTCGTCCCAGGATCGCCAGTTTCGCCCGCGGGAAATCCGAATTTCGAAACCGTCGTGGCGATGCAAACCGCATTTGATTCTGTCTTCACGCTGCCCGGTGTTCTCATCTTTGCATCGATGAGCGCTTATCTCGTCGCGCAATTGATGGATGTGCGGCTTTTCATTTTTGGAAACGTGTGACTCATGGCCGTCATTTGTGGCTCCGCAACAATGGATTGACGATGGTCTCTCAGCTCGTCGACACAGTCATCGTGAACAGTATTTTTTCGGATTTGGTCTCGGTTGGCCGTGGGATATCGTCGGTAAGATTATTGTTGCCGGGTATCTATTTAAGGTCGGGATGGCCGCTTTGGACACGCCGTTCATATATATGGGCGTGGCACTGTTGCGGCGCTATATCGGTGCCGATGCTGTCGAAGAAGCGGCGGAAGAAGTACTTTAAGATTCTAGCCTGCGGCGCGTTTCGCCTCGAACGTCTCGAAGAAACGTTTGCCGAGACCTTTTTGATTTTCGTAAAGGGATCCGCCTTTAAGAGCGGCCGGATACGGCAGGCGCACTGGGGCTGGCACCGTTCGCGGTTGATTGGTCGGGTTGCCCTTGACCATTAAATCGTAAAAGCAGTGATTGAATTCACCTTTTAATCCGACCAACGGCCAAGCGTCCGCCGCGGTGTATTCATGCAGCAATAGGCGGCGTTCGCGGTTTGACTCGTTCATCTCCGATCCGTGGACCATACGGACATGATGGATGGTCATGTCACCAGCCTTACCGGTCAGCTTCGCCGCCTTCGAATAATCGATTGCTTTTGCTTCGGGATCATCTGGTGACATCGCGCCACAAAAATGACCATCCGCATGATGGTCGTACGTCTGGCCCTTGTGACTTCCGGGAATGACCAACAATGGACCGTTTGATTCGTCGCAGTCGTCCAAGAGTAAGCCCGTGGCGAGTACATCGTCGTTGGTGTGGGGATAAAAGGCCCAATCCTGATGCCATTCAACCGGCGCGCCATAACCGGCGGATTTTAAGTTCATCTTGCCGCCATAAAGCCGCACGTCGGGGCCGAGCAATTGCGACACGATGTCAATGACGTCGGGGTCGCGGGCGATCTTGTCGAAGAATTCGAAATGTCGATACGGCTCCTTCAGACGACGCACGCGCGGGTTCTGCGGAGAGTGGCTGTCTTCCAAATCGTAGACGTCGTTGTGTTCTGTGATACCTGCGGCTTCCGCGACAATTCTATCGGTTTCTCGTCGCAATGCATCCAGCTTCTCGCCAGTGATGACACCCCGGGCCACGATGTATCCGTTCTCGTGGTAAGATTCGATCTCGTCTTGGGTTAATCGTGCGGCCATGGAACACTCCTTCTGTCGGTTCAATTTAGTGCATGGACGGCATTGTGGGAAGATAGGGAGAGCGGAGATGGAATTCGGAGCATTGATACGTAAGATGGTCGACGCGGCTTGTGCCGGTGACGGGGAAGAAGTGGCCGATTGTTTCGTCGAAGATGGTGTCTATGACGATGTCTTCTACGGTGTCTTCCAAGGCCGGGAGCGAATTGTGGATATGATCGGCAATTATTTTCACAGGGACGCCTGCAACTTCCGCTGGGATCTTCATGACCCGATTTGCGATGGGAATAGCGGTTATGTTCGTTATGTTTTCAGCTATGAATCGAAACTCGAAGGCTTTGAGGGAAACCGTACGATGTTCGATGGCGTCTCCATTGTGACGCTTCAGGATGGATTGATTGGTGTATATAAGGAAATCGCGAATACCGCACCCGGATTGCAGCGTATGGGTTTCGGGGTTGAACGTCTGGGGCGGGTAATTGAGAAACAAGGTTCTGAATTGGCTGCGCGGGACGAATCGCGGGGGCACCTAAAATAGGCTGGGTATAAGTCGCAAAAAAAATAGCGCGCGAATGTTTCGTCGCCGCTATTTAGTTTTCCCAATTATTTGAATTGTTTCGGTCTAAGAGCGGAACTCTCTCGTCTTGGTCACTCTCGGGATAATATCCGTCTCGACGGGCACGTGATCCTTAACGCGGGAATATAATGTCAGGTCCTGACAAGTAACACTGTGACGGCTGTCACAATTCGTTAACAAAAATTAACCTTAACTTGTCAACGATCCCAAACCTCGCGATAAACCCGCATCCAATTAAGTCCGAGTACTTTTCGAATGTCGTCCTCGCTAAATTGACGTTCGACCAATCGATCGGTCAGGCGGTCTAGTGTACGAGGGGTCTCGATACCTTCCGGGAATTTATAAGGTGGTGGTGGATATTCCTCGGCCCGCCATTGTCCGGTCTCCAAACGGTTCCGATATCGCGCCATGGCCGTCTCGTTATCTTCGACCGGATACTGGCCTTCATAATAGTCGATCCCAATTCCAGTATGGTCGATACCGACGATATCGGCCTTGTAGACGATGTCGTCGATGAAATGATCGAGCGTCGGCTGTCCATCCCAAGTGAGAAAGGGTGGGAACCCGACAGTACCGACGATGCCGCCGCAGTCGGCGATAGCCTTGATCAATTCATCCTCGACATTGCGGCCGTTATTCTGCACGGCGCGGGCATTGGCATGAGTGATGACGACAGGAGCGTTAGACGCTTCGACCGCATCCATGCTGGTACGATGTCCGGTATGTGAGCAGTCAACCAAGAGACCCAAGGCATTGCAGCGTTCCACCAACCGAAGTCCGAAATAACTGAGCCCACTATCCGTTCGCTCGGAAGCACCATCGCCGACAAGGTTCTTGGTATTGTAGCAAAGCTGAACGACCCTAAGACCGGCCTCGTGATAGGCGTCGAGAAGATCGATTTCATCTTCAACGATGGCGGTTCCTTGGCAATGCAAGATCAAACCGACCTTGCCTTCGCGTTTCGCCTGTTCGATGTCTTCGGCCTGGTGGACGATCAACGCGTCATCGCGCTCGCGAACATAACGGTGCCATCCACCAATCATCGCAAAGCCGCTGCGAGCGTTCCCGCTGGCACCGGTGATGGTCGGAGCAATCGCGGTAGCGCCGCCTTCGCGATACCAATCGAGATACTTGTGAATACGCGCGAGCGGACAAGTCGTATCGATGACAATGGCGTCCGCGTGGAGCTCCGCCGCGTTCATAGCGACGCGCTTTCTTTGCTGACCTTCGAGCTGCCGGGCACGTAAATATCGAGCAATCCTTGCGCCCCCCGGAGGCTCCTCGGGTTCTCAAGCCATAATCGGACGAGATGGCGGCGATTGTCTGGCGCATCACGGTATTCGCTGCGTGAATGCAGAATGACGAAATTGTTGACGAACTGCATGTCGCCTTGACGGAACGTCATTTCGACTGCCATGCCGGGGCGATGACAGAGCGCATCGAAATAATCGAGGACCTCGATTTCTTGCGCATGCAGGCTCATGCCCTCATGAACGACCCAATCGATTGGATTGCGATTGTAACAGCAATGCAGCAGGTCGTTGTGAAAACTGAATATCGGAATTCGTTCAGCGGATATCGGTGCTTCCTCTGGATCGTGCTGTCCGCGTCGGTGGTGATAGAACCCACGCATTAGGATTTCCGAATACTCCGGGTGTTCCGCAAGAATGGTGTTGTACAATTTGGTGGCGCTGAGAAGCAGGCTGGTGCCGCCCTCGATTGGTTCGCCGAGACACAGCAAACCTACCAAGTCCGCACCGTCGGAATGGAACGGCAGCCTCTTGTTGCTCATATATCCGCGAGACGTGTGATCGTAGGGCTTTTCCTTGTCGATGACGTCGACGACAGCTTCGCCCTCATAATTTTGGACCATTGCTTTACCGAAGTAAGAGGCGATGCCACAGAAGACGATGAGGTTTTGTGAATGGCTGTAATTCTCGGATGGCCAACCGCGCAGGACGAGAAAACCACGGCCATGTTCGAGCGTCTCATAAGCCGCATCCAGAACCGGGCGGAGTTGGCCGAGGGGAAAGTTATCGGGAGTGAGGTCCGGCGGCGCGATGTTACGGGCGACGGCTTTTTTCATCGCGGCTTCAAGCAAGTTGATGTGTGCCTCGCTTAGATTGATGACCCACTCTTCACCGGCGTTATAATCGTCACCGGTCCATACATTTGGCTCTTCGATCGGGAGAAATTGCGCTTTTGTCATGGCCACTATCCCATGTGAGAGAATCTGCAATTTTTATATAGTCATTCCCGCCTTCGCGGGAACGACAAATCGGAGGTAAACATACCCCTAATCGAACGTTAGAATGACTATCGCTTTGTTCGCAGTGCCTTCAAGACGAACTTCTTTCAATCACCCACCGGGATTTCCTGGATACTGCCTTGCGAGAGTAGGAAGAAAGCATCCTGGGGTTCGGTGAGACCGATAGCGTCGCCCGTAGCCATTTTGCCATAGAGTCCGCGGATGGCGCGGCCTGATGCGCCGTGGCTAATAGCGATCAGCTTTTCGTCCTCAGAGACATCTTTCAACCAGGTGCCGACACGTTCGGTTAGTAGAGCATAGCTCTCTCCGTTCGGCGGCTGGAATTCCCATTTATTCTCACGGCGTCGGTCGTAGATGCCGGGCCATCGCTGTTCGATCTCAGGACGGGTATGTCCCTCCCAGTCGCCCCAGCTAATCTCCATGATCCGCTCGTCGAAGGATATTTCGGAGTGCGGGCGGCCGATGGCATCACATACAATTTCTGCCGTTTGCCGCGTGCGGGTGAGGGGACTGGCGACGAGTTTGTATTCTTCTATTCCGGCGATCTCACGGCGCAGCGCCGCGCCCATGAGACGTGCCTGTTCTTGTCCTCTTTCCGTGAGCTCGGAATTCTTGTGTCCTTGCAGGCGGCCTTCGCGGTTCCAGACCGTCTCTGAATGTCGGCAAAGATATATCAAGGCTCAGGCCGCGAGCGAACGGGCGATCAGCATGCGCTGCACGTCGGACGTCCCTTCGTAGATTTTGCAGACCCGTACGTCGCGGTAATAGCGATCAACTGGGAAACCACCGACATAACCATACCCGCCAAGTGTCTGGACTGCGTCGGAGCAAACCTTCTCCGCCATTTCCGACGCGAAGAGTTTCGCCATGCTAGCCTCGACCAATCCGCCACCGTCGGCGTCGAAAAGTCGGGCTGCATGAAGCAGTAGGTGGTGAGCCGCCTCTACCTGTGTCGCCATATCCGCGAGGCGATGGCTGACCGCTTGGTGCTCCATAATAACCTTGCCGAAGGCCTCCCGTTCTTTCGCGTATTCCGTCGCGCATTCAAGCGCGGCCCGTGCGATGCCCGTTGACTGGGCGGCAATGCCAATGCGGCCGGTCGTCAGGTTCTCAAGTGCGATCCGATAGCCTTGGCCTTCTTCGCCCAGCATCATGTCCGGTGGTATTTCTAAATCCTCGAAGGCAAGTTGACAGAGGTCGCTCGCCCGCTGGCCCATCTTGTCTTCCTTCGCAACGACCGTATAGCCAGGCACATCCGTCGGTGTCAGGAACGCGCTGATACCTTTTTTCCCAGCATCCGGGTCGGTGACGGCGAAGATCATGCAGTAGTCGCCACTCTCACCCGAGGAGATGAATTGTTTGGTGCCGTTGAGGACCCATTTATTGCCGACCTTCTCCGCTCGTGTCTTTAGGTTCGACGCGTCGGACCCTGTGTGTGGTTCGGTGAGTGCAAAGGCTGCCTGCATTTCCCCTTGGATAGACGGTCGCAGGAATGTTTCCTTCTGCGCGTCGGTTCCGTATTTCATCAACGCTAGGCCGTTAGGTGAGTTATTCAGGCTCATATAAAGGGAAGCCGCCGCATGCCCTCCCGCAATTTCTTCAAGTGCCAAGGCGTAGCTGACAAAGTCCGCGCCGGCGCCACCCCATTCCTCGGGGGCCAGAACGCCCATCAACCCGACTTGTCCCATCTTTCGGAGTGTCTCTTTCGGCACATTACCGTTCCGTTCCCACTCGTCTGCGTTGGGGGCAAGTTCGGTCTTAGCAAAGTTCCGCGCCATGTCGCGGATCATCTCTTGTTCTTGGGTGAGTTGCATGTCGGTCTTTCACTCTGAACGTTCGGGCAAGTTGGGAGTTAATCTCAGATCGAATGTAGGCGCAACGCCACTTGAAGGTAGGCAGTCACGCTCCATCCCTTAATTCCGCTTTATAACCTGATGAGAGATTTCCATGACGATGCTTGATATTCCGGGCGATGCCCGCCGTGCTTACGATGCTATGAGCAACGGCGGTATAGCCATCATGCCGATGGATGTCGGCTACACCTGCTCCGGTAATTCCGCCGCTGCTCTGCAAAAGATATTCGATACCAAGGGGCGGACCGCCGAGAAGAGGAATGCCATGATCGGCGATATCAATATGCATCATGCACTCCATGTTGTTGATCAGCGAGGCAGAGACGTCGTGAAGGCCATTTGCGAGGACCACGGACTGCCGTTGGGCCCGATTGCGCCTTGCGATATGGATCATCCAGTATTGCGCAATTTGGAACCGGATGCCGTGCCAGGTTCGATCAAGGACAACACCGTTTGCATGCTGGTCAATGCTGGTCCGTTTCATGCCGAGATTTGTCGTCTTAGCCTGGAGAATGATTTCCCGATTTTTGGATCTTCGGCGAATAAATCGATGGCCGGAACGAAATTTCGGGTTGAGGATATTGAACCAGATATCAAGGGCATCGCGGACGTGATCGTCGATCACGGCCTACGGAAATGTCATCCGTATCGTGCGTCTTCGACTCTGATTGATTTACGCACGCTGGATATCGTTCGGGTCGGCTCGAATTACGAACTGATTTCGGATATCTTGAAACGTTACTTCGGTCACGAATTGCCACCACCACCGGAAGGCTTTCTCGGCGGTCTGATGGAGTAGTGATCTCGTTTTTCGTGTAAGGTCTTGAGGGATCAAAAAGGGAGAGGATCATGTCCAAGGGAAAACAACTGCGAGAGTTAATGGCGCGCGACGGTATGGTATTGGCGCCGGGCGCTTATGACGGATTGACCGCGAAGCTTATTCAGCAGGCGGATTTCTCCAGTGTGTACATGACCGGCGGTGGCACTTCGTCGAGCTTTGGATATCCGGACTATGGCCTGTTGACCATGAGTGAGATGGTCGAGAACGCGGGCCGTATTGCCGATGCGGTCGATCTGCCGGTGATCTCGGACGCGGATAATGGTTACGGCAATGAGCTGAATGTCTTCCGTACCGTACGCTCTTTCGAGAAGGCCGGTGTCGCCGGCGTTCATATCGAGGATCAGGTATTCCCGAAGCGGTGTGGTCATCTCGATGACAAAGAGTTGGTCTCGCTTGACGACTACCTGGCGAAAATCCGCGCGGCGGCTGACGCACGCCGGGATGATGATTTCGTGATCATCGCACGCACGGATTCTCGGGCTAAGCTCGGTTTCGAGGAAGCGGTACGTCGCTGTAATGCTGCGCTCGAAGCGGGTGCGGATGTCGCGTTTCTCGAAGCTCCGCAGACTATCGAGGAAGTAACTGCTGCGCCGAAGCAAATCTCCGGACCGTGTTTACTGAATATCGTACGTGGTGGGAAAACGCCTGAGGTCACGTTCACCCAAGCAAAAAACATGGGATACGGCATCGCCATTGTACCAGGCTTGTTGTTCATACAGGTCATTGGAGCCTGCGAGCAGGCGCTGAAAGAAATGAAAGCGGAAGACCGCCATCCAGTACCGCTCGCCGATCTGAGCCCCGCCGGTGCCTTTGCCCGCGTTGGTGCGAATGAATGGGACCCCCGGCGGGAACAATACCGCGATGCACCGGCGGAAGCAGCCGAATAGAACTACGAAACATTAGAGTAGGAGATAGTCCATGGACGTCGGCATGATGATGGTGTTCACGAGTTACGGACACGAAGGCTGCCAGGACAATCAAGTCTGGGAGGAAGAGCTGCGGTTGGCGGAAGTAGCAGCCGATCTTGGCTTCGACTGTCTGTGGTCAGCGGAACATCATTTCAACGACTATTCGTTCGTTCCGGACAATATCCATCTGATGACGCATCTCGCGGCTCGGCATCCGAATATCGATATCGGCACTGCGGCCGTGATTTTGCCGTGGCACGATCCATTACGCGTTGCGGAAAATGCCGCCGTCTTGGATTTGTTGAGTAATGGTCGGCTGCGTCTGGGAATGGGACGGGGCCTCGCCCGGCGTGAGTTCGAGGCCTTCCGGTTGAGCATGGATGAATCGCGCGGTCGTTTTGATGAAGCCGCGCCGATGATCGTCAACGCACTTAAGACCGGGTTTATCGAAGGCGACGGCGAGTACTATAAGCAGCCGCGCACGGAACTTCGGCCGCGCCCACAGCACTCATTTGAAGGGCGCATATATGCGGTGGCTTCCAGTGAGGATTCGGTCGTCTCCGCTGCGAAACTTGGTGCGCATATCGTAATGTTTGCGGACCGACCTTGGGAAATGAGAATGCCGGTAGTGGAGAAAGGCCGCGAATTACATCGTGAAATCCACGGAACCGAACCTCCGCATCCGATGCTCACGGAGTTCGTCATCTGCGGCACCGACCTCGATCAATGCGAAGAAGAGGCGCGTCAATACCAAGGCAAATTCGTCGAGAGCAATTTCTATCATTACGAATTCCTTGGTGAGCATTTTAAATCGGTGAAAGGCTACGATTCCTATCAACAAAAAGCGGAGATTGCGCGTTCCGCTGGTCTCGAAGGAGCCGTCGAGGGTTTCATGAAAGCTGCGAGTTGGGGAACACCCGACAAAATTTTACGCGGGTTGGAGGAACGCCGAAAATTGATGGGTAACTTCGAGCTGAATGTCTCATTTCGCTTCGGCGGCACGCCTTACGATGTCTCCGAACGGGGACTCAAGTTGTTCGCCAAAGAAGTCATGCCGGTGCTTAAATCCTGGTAGAAAGTCTTATAGGAACCCATGGATAAGGCTGAACACTTCGTCGGTCCGCATTTCCAATACTTCCCGGTCGCCTTCTTCTATAGTGGCGGCTTTGGCGTCTGGCATTAATCCGGCGAGGCGGTCGGCTTGTCGACCAAGATGTTCTTCAGCGGCGGACGCGACCTCGATGATGAGGGTGGGTGATTTTACCCGTCGCAAAGCCGCTTCAAAGTCGAAGTTAAAATTGGCATCATAAATTGCCGTCGCACTCGGCTTCGCCTGTAGGAGGTCCATGATTCGGGCCGATAGGTAGCGGCGCAGGTCTGGCGTATAACCGAATTCCTCAACTGCGCGTTTATCGGACCAGAGCCGCGACATGTCGGTAAACATCTCCGACGACCATTGCTCATGCGCCCCGGCGTCACTTTCGGCTGCTTTCTCAGCGTCCTTGGAGTCGAAATAACGGTCGGTGATTGGTCCGAATGCCGCAATGCGGGTTTCTTGATCCGCGATGAGGCTGTGTGTTTGCCCGCAGAGGATTATCCGCTCGACCCGTTCCGGCAGGTCGGATGCCAATGCCGCCGCGATCTTATTTCCCGTATGAAAACCGAATACGTGCGCTCGTTCGATCTGTAGTGCTGCCATCATTTCCGCGACACTTCTTGCCAGCCTCCGCATTGTGATGCCGTTGGACAGAGGGTCGGAATATCCAAATCCGAGCGTGTCCGGCGTCACGACCCGAAATCGTTCAGCGAGGCGCGGCATCAGCCGCCAGTAGACGCGTGCGGATTGCGGTGATGGATGAAGCATTAAAAGCGCGGGGCCTTTGCCGCATTCGGTGTAATGAATCTGACCTTCGCGTGTATTGGCATATCCGCGTTTCATTTGAGAGTTCCCGTTCAAGACGGTAATGCGAATTCATCGGCCATGACGGCATTCGCATTTGACGTCAGATCATGGCGGATCTTCTTGGTAGGCTGATACTCGGGATCGTTTTCGAAATCCAAGATAGCTTGTTTGGAAGGAAATCGGATAACGACTGCGCCTTTGGCGGGCTCGCCTTCGAGTGGCTCCGCAGCGAAATCTGCGACGAGGACTTCGCCACCATGTTTCGTTAAAATCGGAAATACTTTTGGGATATAGGATTGGCGAAACTCATCGAGGTCGTCAATCGTTTGGGTGAGGATAAAATAGGCGCTCATATTGCTTTCCACAGTGGTAATCGAAGCCAATTGATTAAATGTAATCTAACGCGACGCATCGCGAAATCACGTACTGGAATATAGATATGGCTCCCAAGGAATTTGACGTCACCGACAAGGTTGTCTTCGTCACCGGTGCGGGGAGAGGCATCGGGAAGGGGATCGCGCAAGTCTTCGCGGAAGCGGGTGCAGATGTCGCGATCAATGCGCTCACCCCAAACTACGTGACCGGCATGGCGGAGGCATTGGCGGCGGAGACGGGCCGAGCAGTCGTGCCGGTGATCGGCGATGTGACGAAAGCTGAAGGTGCACAGCGCGCGATCGACCAAGTATTGGAAAGGTTTGGCCGGATTGATGTGCTGATCAATGCGCTCGGCGACTCCTTGCGCGCACCTCTTGTCGGATTGCCGGGATCAGAAGGCGAGGCCGAAGGGATATCCGATAGTGATCTTGATTTTATCATGGATATCAATCTGACCGAAGCGCTGGTGTGTACCCGCGCGGTCGGACCGCACATGCTGGCGCGCCGCGCGGGAAAGGTCATCAACATTTCCTCTTGGACGGCGCTGCAAGGGGGCGGTGAAATGGTTCTCTATACGACAGCGAAAACCGCGCTGTCTGGATTCACCCGGGCGCAAGCGCTCGAATGGGCACCTTACGGGATCCATGTAAATTGCATCGCACCGGGCTTGTTCCCCGATGTTGTGATTGGTGGTGAGGAACGCGTGCGTAAGTCCGAAGAGCGAGCGAAGCGCGAGGTTCCGTTAGGCCGCACGGGGCAGCTCAAGGAGGTCGGCTATTTGGCGCTCTATTTGGCGTCGAGTGCTTCCGATTATATGACCGGGCAAACCTTGATGCTTGATGGAGGGCTTAGCCTATGAAACGGCTCGCGGGGAAAAACGCAGTGGTAACGGGTGCGGCCTCCGGGGCTGGCCGGGCGACCAGTCTTTTGTTCGCACGAGAGGGGGCCGCCGTTGCCTGTGTCGACATCGATAGAGAGATGGGCGAGGCGACAGCGAAAATGATCCGAGATGAGGGGGGCGACACCGTCTTCATCGAAACCGACCTCGCCAGCCCGTCGGCCATTGAAGCGATGGCTAAAACTTGCATGGAGTGGCAAGCGGAAATTCATGTGCTCTACAACAATGCGGGCATCGCCGAGCGTGCGGAATTCGAGGACATCTCCCTTGACGATTGGGATCGTCAAATGGCTGTGAACCTCACTGCACCGTTTCTCTGTAGCCAAAAACTGTTGCCGGCATTGAAGGCGGCAAACGGCGCATCGATTATCCATCACGGCTCCATTGACGGCGTGTTGGGCAATCCTTCGCTGGTGGCTTATTCCGCATCAAAAGGCGGTCTGCAGCCGTTGACCCATGTGATGGGATATTGGCTGGCACCGCACGGCATTCGCGTGAACTGTATCAATTCCGGTGCATTACGGGAAAGCATACAGGGCATCCCAGTTCGGCTCACTCAAGACAATCGCTCAGGCGCTCCGATGAGCGATGTTCAGCGCCGTGCCACGCCGATGGGGCGACCCGGTTTCGTCGAAGAGGCCGCAGATGTCGCTTTGTACCTGGCGAGCGATGAATCTTCATACGTCAACGGTAGCGTTATGACGTTAGATGGAGGACGGACGGGGCTGACGCCGGGTACTTTTTAGAGGGCCTTGTACATTATCGTTGTTGCATCCAGCCGTTCGACGAAGGGGTCACGGCAATAGCCGGGTATTGTTCCGGCAGTCACATATCCCATTTCAGCATAGAGTGGTTCGGCGTTATCGCCGGTTCTTGTGTCCAGCGTAATCAGAGTTTTGCCCAACGCCCTGGCGCGGGTGTCGAGTTTGATCATGAGACATTTCGCAATTCCGTGTCGCCGAAAATCCGGATGAACCATCATTTTCGCGACCTCGGCTCTATGTGTTTGGTTTGGCGGTGTATCGCAATCGAGTTGAACGGAGCCCGCCACACGGTTTTCCAATCGGGTAACCCACACCATCCGAGTGCCTTTTAGGACGCCTGGTAAAATCGTGGTGTTCCAATATTGCTCACTTTCGAACCTTGTGAACGGCAAAATGAAATTAATACTGGCGCCGGCGCGGACACAGGCGTGCAGCATTTCGCTAAGTTCACCGACAGAATGCGAGAACTTGTCTGTCTCTAAAATTCCGATATCGAGATTATTCATGGGGCCTCACAGTATGCAGAGTATGTATTCGGCTCCGGAGTGGTCGGATGTGCGAAACGTACTTCCGCCGAATAACTGGTAGCGGAGGCAGTCGCCCGGCCGAAGGTCGTGGGTATTGCCGTCCACCGTTAGCGTCAGAAAACCGCTCAATAGAA
>CAXAGK010000043.1:0-14918 GCA_963968305.1 uncultured Rickettsiales bacterium
ACATCGCGCAACTTCTCCATCAAACCAAGCATCAACCGATCACCATCATCGGACACTCACTTGGAGGCTCGATCAGCCTGCAATACACCGCGATCTATCCGGAGACAGTCCGAAAGCTCGTCGCCATCGAAGGTCTCGGTTGGCCGCCGGACGACGTAAAAGAGCGCGAGAGTAAAGCACCGGCGGACCGGGTAACCGAATGGATCAACTTCACACGCGGCATTTCCGGCCGCGTTCCCCGTCGCTACCCCACCGTCGAAGAAGCTTTCCAGCGGATGCAAGCGGCCAACCCTCATTTAACTCCCGATCAGGCCCGGCATTTGACCGTCCACGGCGTCAACCAAAACGAGGACGGAACCTATAGCTGGAAATACGACAATTATACCCGCATCCGCTCTCCCTTCGGTTTCCCCGAATCTGAGCGACAAAAACTCTGGGAGCGGATTACCTGTCCGACCTTATTGGTCCGCGGCACGGAAAGCTGGGCCAGTGATCCGACCGAAGATGGGCGCGCCAAGCATTTCCAGAATGCCGAGATCGCCAATGTCGAAGGCGCCGGGCACTGGGTGCATCACGACAGGTTGGACGAATTCGTGGTGCTGGTGAAGGGCTTCCTCGCCGATTAAGTGCTTGGCACTTCCAAGTAATAGATGCTGAACAAATCCTCCGCATCCGACCACACGGCTTTAGAGACGAATCCCGCTTCGCCCGCGAGTGCCTGGAATTCTTCGATTTCGTATTTGTGCGAATTTTCGGTGTGGATCGTCTCACCTTCGGCGAACGAGAATTGATGACCACCAACTTGCATTGTTTGATCCCGTAAGCTCACTAAATGCATCTCAATCCGTCCATCGACAGCATTGTAGAGTGCCTCGTGGCGAAACCCATCGACATCGAAATTGCCACCAAGTTCCGCATTAATTCGGGTCAGAAGGTTTAAGTTGAACGCCGCCGTAACACCCGCACCGTCGTTATAGGCGGCGTGAAGGATGGTTTCTTCCTTCTTACGATCTGCACCAATCAACAGCCCCCCACCTGGGCCCACATGAGCAGCAATCCGCAACAGAAACTCCCTGGCGGCCGACGGCTCGAAATTCCCGATAGTCGAGCCTGGAAAGAACGCTACCCGGCGTTGGTCCGGTTGGCTCGCCGGAACGTCAAACGGCTGCGAGAAATCCGTGCAAATAGCGTGAACCTGGATAAACGGATAGTCTCGCGCCAGCGTTTCCGCTGCCATGCGCAGATGTTCCCGTGAAATATCCACTGCGATGTAAGATGCCGGATTGTCCATGGCATCGAGCAAGACACGAACCTTTTCGATAGAGCCACAGCCGTATTCAAGAACCTGCGCCTTGGGTCCGATCGCGGCCGACATTTCAGCAGCTTTCGCCCGCATCAGCGCGGTTTCGGTCCTGGTCGGGTAGTATTCTGGCAATACGCAAATCTGGTCAAATATCCGCGAGCCCACCTCATCGTAGAAAAATTTGCATGGCAGAGTCTTGCGCGTTGTGGACAATCCCGCGACCACATCGCCGAGGAAATCATCTTCCGCAGGTGAAAGATCGCTAAAGGATGCTAGAGCTGATTCAGACATTTGGGGGACACGGTTGTGACAGGAATGGTACCATAACGGGCTGCCCCTTTTGCCGTCAAATCGCACATGTTCGGAAGCCGCAAATGGGGTCCCGGCGGTCTGGCGTGAAGAAATTCCGATAGGTGTTAGAGATCATCCGCCCCCGCGTCGCCCAGGCTCCGCCACGCAGTACCTTTCGAGTGCCGAACCATGGTTTTGAATAATCGTCGTATGGATCGACAGAGAACCCGGGAAACGGGACGAAGTCGCTCGTCGTCCATTCCCAAACATTGCCGATCATCTGGCGACATCCAAAGGCACTGTCCCCTTCCGGATAGGCGGCGACATCGACCAATCCCGTATGGCTGCCATCCAGGTTAGCAGGAGTGCTAAAACCGATAGCCTCGCCCCATGGAAACCTCGATTTTGGCGCTTCGAACAAAAGCTCACCTGCCTCGGGTCCATATGAGGCAGCCGTTTCCCACTCGATTTCGCTCGGAAGGCGACGACCCGCCCAGCGACACCACGCCGTTGCTTCATGCCAATTGACATGGCTCACCGGTTGATTTGGCGGCAAGGGGACATCCGTATCGAACGCACGTGTCCAACATCCACCGTCCTCTCCCCGGCGCCAGTAAACGGGACATTCCGCATTCTCCGATTCGCGCCACGCCCAGCCCTTGCTGTCCCAGAAGCGTTCGTCCCGGTAGCCCCCGTCATCGACAAATGCCAAGAATTCCGAATTCGTCACCGGCGCTTTTGCGATCTGGAACGGTTCGACCGCCACCTCATGCGCCCATTTCTCGTTATCAAAGATGAAAACGCCATCCTGCCTAGATCCCAACGTAATGGTGCCGCCCGCCACCTCCGCATCTCCCGGATGCGCGCCCATCGTTGGCGCGGATTGATCACGTGCCACGCGGAATTCAGGCGCCGGGTATCCAAGCGTCTGACGCGTATAGGTAAACGCCTCGTCATGCATGTCTTCGTGAAAGGTTGTCAGTTGATAGAGGTACGTCTCGTCTTCACTCGCCTCACCGTCGCCCAGCCGTTCGATCATCGCGTCCTCGACCGCCCGCATATACTGGAAGGTCCCATGCAGGTCGGGCAGCTCTAAATCCCACCTTGTGTCGTGATGAACCTTCATTGAATCGTAGAGTTTGTCCGTCTGCGGCAAGATCGGGTCTTTGCCGTCGATCCGCCGCAAGACGAAATACTCATGGAACCACGCAAGATGCCCGATCTCCCACAACAGCGGATTGACGATATCGAGACGCGGGCCCATCAATTGGTCGTCGTCGAGGCCGTGCACCAATTCAATCGTCCGGGCCCTTGCGTCCATTAGATTGGCGACTAGGGTGTCTTTGGTCAGTCTTTCGCTCATCGTATCCAATTCAATCGCATTTTCATGAAAATCACCATTATCACACCGGCCAAAAAGGGTGACCTTTCCGGCAACCGCGCGACCGCGAACCGTTGGTCAACAGTTCTTAAAAAACTCGGCCATAAACCTCGGACCCTTACCGAATACGACGGCGCGCCGAGCGACGCAATGCTGGCCATCCATGCCTGGCGGAGTGCCGGGGCAATCGAGCAATACCATGAAGTATTTCCCACAGGGCCGCTGATCCTCTGCCTTGCGGGGACGGATATTTACCGATTCCAAGAAAGTCACCCGAAGGAAACTCTGCGCTCAATGGAACTCGCTGATTTGCTGGTCTGCCTGCACGATCTGGTGGGACATTCGATTCCGAAATCGCAGCGCTCGAAATTGCACGTCATCCGCCAATCCGCCGCGCCGTTGAAACGCCAAACGCCGTTAGCGCGTGAATTTGAAATCATGGTCGCGGGCCACCTCCGCGACGAGAAAGACCCCTTTCGCGCGGCAATGGCCGTGCGGGGCCTCGACACACGCTATAAAACCCGGATTGTGCATATGGGGAAAGCCATCGACCCCTCCTTCGCTAAGTCCGCAGAAAAAGAAATGCGGGAGAACACGCGCTATCAATGGCTTGGTGAGATACCCCACTGGAGAGTTCGCCAACGCATGGCCCGCGCCCGCGCGATGGTTATCTCATCCCGCATGGAAGGCGGCGCCAATGTCGTCTCGGAGGCGATCATGGCGGGACTGCCGGTCATCGCCTCGAAGATCGACGGGAATGTCGGCCTGCTCGGTGCCGATTACGAAGGGTATTACCCCGTTGAAGACGAGAATGCCCTGCGGGCATTGTTGATGCGATTGGAAGACGAGCCGAAGTTTTTGAAGCGGCTGGCTGCGCAGATCCGTGCGCTGAAACCGATGTTTACGGAGAAGCGCGAGCTGGACGAATGGAAACGCGTCTTGAGCGAGCTCAACCAACCAGCGTGATCGGCTCCAGGTGATTGCTTTGCGGTAAGATACTGCCGACGATGGTCGCCGTCGGATAACCGGCCTTTCGCAGCGTCTCGACGCAATTTCCCGCTTCCGCTTCCGGCACCGTGGCCAAAAGTCCGCCTGCGGTTTGCGGATCGAAAATCAACGGCAGTATTTCCGACTCGCGGCCACCATTTGCGTCGCCTCGAATGGCGCGGCGTAATCGGACGTTTTGCGGCTGCAAGGAGGAGAATATCCCGTTCCGCACACAATCCAACGCCCCGTCGAGTAACGGCAATGCTTGCAATTCCAGCTCAACGTCCACTTCCGACGGCTTCGCCATTTCGACCAAATGGCCAAGAAGGCCGAAGCCGGTCACATCGGTACAGGCGGTCGCCCCCCCGGCGAAAAGAATCTCCGAGCCAATTCGATTGGATTGCACCATCGACATTAAGGCATCGTCGATCCAACGTCCCTTGGCGTCGCCTCGCATATCCGCCGCGAATAAGGTTCCCGTGCCGATAGGCTTGGTCAGAATTAGTTTATCGCCCGGCCGCATGCCGCCCTTACGCAGTATCTTCTCCCGGTCGGCCAAGCCGTTGATCGAAAAGCCCAACGCCAACTCCGATGCTTCGCTCGTATGCCCACCGACAAGCGACGCTCCCGCATCCGCCAGGACAGTCATCGCGCCCGACATCATGTGAAAGAGCGTTTCCTCGACCTTGGCTTCAGGCCCGAACGGAACTGATGCGATGGCGAGCGCCGATTGCGGTTCCGCCCCCATCGCAAACACATCGCCCAACGCATGATTGGCGGCCACCTGGCCGAAGATATACGGATCGTCAACGAAAGCGCGGAAGAAATCGACCGTATGCACCATGACCTTACCCGGCGGCACTTCGACGACGGCAGCGTCATCCGGCTCGTTCAATCCGATCAAAATATCGGGTCGCTTTACCGGCTCCAGCTGTTGCAAGGCACGGGAGAGAACGTCAGTGCCGACCTTGGCCCCGCACCCGCCGCAGCGCATGGCGATGGCGGAAATTTCCTTCATCGCCGCTGCATCTGCCAGACCGGCGGCGATCTCGACCCCAGCCTCTTCTTCCATCTCCGGCAAGTCCTGGTACTTACTCATCCAACGCAAGTCGATCCAGTTCTTAAGCTTCCAGACCCATTCTCCCTCGAGCGCTAGGCCCCATTTTGACCCCACCGCATATTTGTCCCCGGTGGAAACGAGACTGAGGAAATCGCTTTGCGGGCGGAACGGTTTCAGTGAGCGGCTCGTCAGCGCACGGCGCAAATTCTCTGCCAAAGGCGGCCCTTGCCGCACGGCGAACACGCCGGCTTTCGGCCGCGGATGAGCCGCAACCGAGGCAATATCACCTGCCGCGAAGATATCCGGATGGGATTCGGTCTCGAGCGTCTCCTTGACCGCAATAAAACCTCTATCGTCAAGTTTCAGCTTTGTATCGTTCTGGAGCCACGGCGCTGCCCCTGCCGGTGTCACCCAAAGAATTTCGCCGAGCTTGAAGTTCGCACCGTTCTCACACTCGATCTCGCCATCCGAAACGCCGACAACCTTATGCCCCGTATGTACCTCGACACCGCGCTCGCGCAGCACACGATAGAACCGGCGGCGCACCGACGGATTATGGGATACGAGAATATCATCCGCGTCCGTGAACAAATGGAAATTAATATGATCGGAAGACCGTCCTGCTGCTGCGAAATCTCCGCGCAACCGATGTTCTATCGCCAGTAAAACCTCGACACCGCCTGCACCCGCGCCAACGCCGCCGATATGGATTTCACCATCGTGTTCGCGCACCCGGTCGAACAGGCCTTGCCACCGGGCGACGAAATTATTGATCGGTTTGACCGGTGTCACATGTTCCGCCGCACCCGGCGTCTCCATATGGGGCGTGGAGCCCACGTTTACCGAAAGAATGTCGAACGCGACCGGTGGGCGGTTCCGGCAAATCACCTTCTTGTTCACATGGTCGATGCCGACGGCTTCTTCGTGATAGATTCGCGCACCCGCAAACATCGCCAGCGGCCGGAGGTCGATATGGGTTTCGTCGAATTCGTAATGGCCTGCGATATATCCCGGCAGCATGCCCGAATACGGCGTTTGAACGTCCCGAGTGATCAGCGTCACCCGCACGCCCGCCAGCGGCTTCATGCCAAAATTCTTCATGACGGCGACATGGCTATGTCCACCGCCGATGAGCACGAGATCTTTTACGACTGGAGTATCGGATTTCATACACTAAGACCTAACAAAGTACCGTTAACTCGACCATCAAAAGAATCACACCTTTGCGTCAGGCGACTTCCAGCTGCGACTTCAACGATTATTTAAAGCGCTTTCGTAGTACGGCACTTAAAGCGTCCACGATAGTCACCATCGCCAAGATGGTAAGCAGAATTGCGAAGCATTCGTTGTATTGCATCAAGCGCAGGCTCGCCATGAGCTCAAGACCGATGCCTCCGGCGCCTACCATTCCCATTACCGTTGACGCTCGAAAGTTATACTCCCAGCGATACATCGCCACATCGGCGAATTGCGGCATCACTTGCGGCAATATGCCGTGAGTTATTACCTGTATCTGATTGGCGCCTGCGGCGCGTGCCGCCTCTACCGGCGCCTCATGCGAATGCTCAATCGCTTCCGAAAAGAACTTGCCCACCATCCCGATGGAATGGAGGCCAAGCGCCAATACACCGGGAAGGGCGCCAAAGCCAACCGCGGCCACAAAAACGATCCCCATAATTAATTCGGGTATGGACCGGAAAATATTGAGAATACCGCGTGCAATACGATAGACGGTCGGATTTGGCGTCGTATTCCGCGCGGCAAGTACCCCCAACGGCAACGACAGCACGATCGAGAGCGCCGTACCGGCAATACTCATCGCGATCGTATCGATCATGGGGCGCACCCAGCTTTCCACCTCGGTGAAATCGGGCGGAAACATTTCTGTCAGCAAGACACCGATCGCCGGGATACCATCCGACATACGTTGCACGTCGAGCAAGTCAGTAAGCCAAGCGCAGAACAAAACTGCGAGGAAGACTAGTCCCACCTGGATCCCGCTCCGGCGCCAACCCCGGCGTTCGATCAAAAGGATTTCGTCCGCGTTTTGCGGCGGATCGCCTTTAACCCTTTCTACATCGCTTACCATGGCCTCACGCCTTCGCGGGTGTCAGATACAATTTTCAACCTGGCTACTTAGTTAGGTTGAGTTTCTTCGACAGATCTCGGATTACGTCGTAATGCGCATCCGTCATGGCGCCAAAGCCTTGCGCTTTAAAGGGCTTAAGAACCTTCTTGTCTTTCAGGCTGGTGAATGCGTTTCGGATCGCGTCCTTCAACTCTGGCTTCAGGTCGCTGCGCATCGCCCAGGGATACTGCGGATACGGCTTAGAAACCTGAAGAACATTCACCTTATCGAGACTGATGACTTCGCGCTTCACCAGCGTTTCGAAGATTGGCTTACTCAAGCCACCGGCCTGTGCGTGTCCATTCTGGACGGCAAGCGCGACGGCATCGTGCGCGCCAAGAAAGTTCTCCTTATAGTCCTTTTTCGTCTCGAGACCGTTATCGAGAAGCATCTTCTTTGGGATGAGATGGCTAGACGTGGAGGCAATATCACCATATGCGACTTCCTTACCCTTTACATCCGAGACCGTCTTAATGCCCGCCGCCTTATTACCGATTAGAACCGCGTGATATGTCGTGCTGCCCTTCTTCATACGTGCTGCAAAAGGTTCGATATCGGCTTTCGTTTTCGCAAGCGTATAGGACAATGGTCCGAAATAGCCCAACTCCAGTCGGCCAAACCGCATGGCTTCGATCATCGACGAATAGTCCGTCGTGACGACGATTTTGACCTTCTTGCCTAGCTTGGACTCCAGGTAATCCTTCAAGCCTTGATTTTGCTTAATGATCGTAGCGGCGTCTTCATCTGGCAGAAGCGCGACCCGCAACGTGTCTGGATCACTATCCGCCGCTTGGACGGCGATGTTCAGACTGAAAACAGCGAACAAAGTCGCAAAGATTGTTGTTATTTTTCGTATCATCGTCAGTTGACCTCAAGTTCGGATGGGAAATAGGAGTTTAGATTTAACTAATCGGCCGCTTCGGCCGTATAAGCGTCCGCGTCTGCAGGTGTCTTCCGTTCATAAATTTTGTCGAGCGCAGCGTCCCCCAATGCGCCCGGCGGACCGTCGAAAACGACTTCACCATCGTTCAAGCCGATAATCCGGTCGGCGAACGCCTTCGCGAGATCGACCTGGTGAAGGCTGACAATCGTAGGAATTTCATCTTGTTTGGTTATTTGGTGCAACATTCCAAGGACACGGTGAGCAGTTTCCGGATCGAGGCTCGCCACAGGCTCATCCGCGAGAATGAGATTTGGCTGCTGCGCGATCGCCCTGGCGATGCCGACGCGCTGCTGTTGGCCGCCGCTCAAATGGTAAACTCGCTGCAAGGCCCGTGAGAGCAAGCCGACCCTGTCAAGACAGTCAAGCGCCAGACGTCGGTCCACTTCCGCGAACGGTAAGAGTGTCCGCCACATCGAATATTGGCCCACCCGGCCGACCAAGACATTCTGCAAGCAAGTGTATCGGCCAATCAACTGATGCTGCTGGAAAATCATCGCCGTCTGCCGCCGGTGTTTCCGAAGGTTTTCCGTCTCTTCTAGCGTCTCGAGACCTTTTACCACAACGGACCCACTGGTCGGGGCGACAAGATGATTTACGCTTCGCAAAAGGGTCGATTTTCCGGCACCAGATAGTCCAAGCAGGACCGTAAAAGCACGCCGTTCGAAAGCCAGGGTTGTCGGCTTCAATCCGACCACGCCATTCGGGTAAACGACCTCTGCGGCTTTCAGCTGCAGCATTGGGGTAACGCTGGAATTCATAATTTCCCAATATCAATTAACTGCAGCCGACACGAACGCTAATAACTAGCTGGTTAAATCAAGATTGGATGACATATCGCTTACTAACTGTAAACATCAAGTAGCCCACGATTTTTTCTTGCGCCAAGGCCTCGCCTTCAAGAAGTTGAATTGGATACGATTGGCCTAGGATCATTAACCCAATGCACTTTCAAGGTCATCTATTATGCCCCTCGATCTAGACCTAATTTCCGAGCAATTCCCCGGCGCCGCTAACCAAGTCTATTTGAACTGTGCCGCACGTGGCCTCACTCCGCGTTCCGCGCGTACAGCCGTGGATGCGGTCCTCGATGGTGGGATGGATGGTAGTGGCGATAAAGATGCCATGTTTGGCTCCGTGGAGCGCGTCCGCAGTGGCTTGGCGCAGATGATCCACGCGGACGCTGATGAAGTCGCGATTACGAAGAATGTATCCGAAGGACTGAACGCAATCATCGCGGCACTGGATTTGAAGGCAGGCGATAATGTGGTGCTCTGCCCCGATTTGGAACATCCAAACAATGTCTATCCATGGCTCCACTTGCGGGAACGATTGGGCGTCGAAGTGCGCACTGTCGTCGGTGAGGACGGACACATTCCGGTCAATCGCATGATCGATGCTATGGACGAGCGAACCCGATGCGTCACCGTGGCGTCCGTGAGCTTTTCACCTGGATTTCGGACCGATATGGCGCCGCTCGGCGCGGCATGCCGAGATCGCGGCGCCTTTTTTCTCGTCGACGGAGTGCAATCCGTCGGTATCGTCGAGACCGATGTAAATGCATTGAAGATCGACGGACTGGCGGTATCGACCCAGAAGGGGTTGCTTGGTCTTTATGGCATGGGGCTGGTGTATTGCCACCGGGATTGGGCGGAGCGATTGACGCCGGTCTATCTCGCGCGCTTTGGCGTCGATCTTGGCGGTGGCGCCCATGAAGCGGCTTTGGGCTCGGACAATTACAAACTGATGCCGGGCGCGCGCCGTTTCGATCTTGGCAACCACAACTACGTGGGCGCAGCGGCGGCGGCAGAATCCATTGATTTGCTCAATGTTATAGGAATTCCCGCAATCGAGGCTTATGTCGGCGATCTGACCAGACGCCTAGCTGCGGGCTTGCTCGATCTCGATCTACCCGTGGCAGGCGGTGAGCCCGGTGCCCATCTCACGAGCCTAATCTGTGTGGGCCGAGACGGCGGTGGTCACGATTCGACCGATGACACAGAAATGGCTTCCCTTTCCAACTTTCTTCTGGAGAACAACGTAAAGCATTCGATCCGCAAAGGTCGAATTCGCCTCTCGCTGCATCTCTACAACACCGAAGAAGACGTCGCCGAAGTCCTTGCTCTCACGAAATCGTGGCGCGGAGCGAGCGCCGCCACCTAAGGCCTATTTAAAATAATCGGGCAACGCCTTCGCGAGATTCTCCCGAACCCGGTCGCGAACCGAGCGATCCATCGCCGGTCTCTGGAACGTCTGTCCGGTCACCTGTTCGAAGAGTTTCACGTATTTAGCACTAAACTCGAGCAAAGTCTCACCCGGGATATCCGGAATAGGATCCTTGTACGGATCGCAACGCGCGCTGATCCACAGCCGAAGGAACTCCTTGTCCAAGCTCTCCGGATTCTCACTGGCCGCCATCCGCGCCTCATAACTGTCCGTCATCCAGTATCGACTTGAATCCGGTGTATGCACTTCGTCTGCCAAGGTGATGCGACCGTCTCCGTCAACGCCGAACTCATACTTCGTGTCGACCAGAATAAGACCGTTAGCAGCCGCGATTTCACGTCCCCGCGCGAAAATCGTCAGGCTAAGCTCAGCGAGCTCGTCCCAGACCTTTTGTGACAACAGGTCCTGCTCGACGATTTCCGTGGCCGTGATCGGTGCATCGTGATCACCCTGAGCGGCTTTCGTCGTCGGCGTTAGGATTGTGCCCGGTAATTTCTGATTTCGGACTAAGCCGTCCGGGAACTCATGCCCGTACATCGTCCGCTCGCCACGCTCGTACATCGGCCAAATGCTGGTCTCCGTCGAGCCGGTCATATAATCCCGCACCACCATTTCGATGGGCAGCATGTCGAGACGCTTCGCCACCGCGACATTGGGGTCCGGAAAATCGACGACGTGGTTGGGGCAGATATCGCCGGTTTTCTCGAACCAGAACTTTGCGGTCTCATTTAGCACCTGGCCCTTATTTGGGACCGCCGCTAGCACGATATCGAAAGCGGATTGCCGATCTGTCGCGATCATCACGCGACGCCCGTCCGGCAGATCGTAGGAATCTCGCACTTTACCACGCTGGAAATTCGGCAGTTCGGGAAATTCTCCATCCGTGAGGCAATTATCGAGAACGGAATTTGGATCGAAGGTCGCGTTTGGCATGATCTAATCTATCTGTTAGAGGTGGAATTATTCGGCCGCGTCAGCTCGACCGTATCGGGTTTTAATTTCAGCTACGACGTCGGCCAAAGGTTCGACATCACCGCTCTTCATATCGATATCGAAGAGGTTCGCCCGGTGGGCACTCGCACTTCTATCGCCAACGGCCTCTTCCGGTACAATCACCCGGAAATTATGAGAGAAGGCATCGACAACGCCGGCCCGGATGCAGCCGCTCGTGGAGACGCCGACGACGATCAAGGTGTCGATACGGTCGTAGCGCAACCAGGATTCGAGCGGCGTCTCGAAAAAGCAGGACGGTTTGTTCTTGAAAACGATAACGTCTTTTCCTTCGCGAGGGGCATAGGCTTCCGGCCACTCGTCTGCACGCGGATCTTCGCTATAAATGAACTCATCCGTGTTGCCGAGTTTCAGATTCCAGATACCGCGCTGCACCGGATGCCGCCGGTCATCGCGCCGACTGTAATAGATAGGCAGATCGAGCGTGCGAAAACATTCGGTGATGTCGGTCAGCGCCTCGATCAATTCGGGCATCAATCGGCCACACTGAGGGAACGCAGGATCGACGAACATCCGCGTCGTGTCGATGTTCAGGAGTGCCGGACGCGCGCCATAGCCGATTTTCCGGCCGAACGCTCCCTTCCGGTAAGCTTCCATCTCATCGTCGGGAATGAACCCTTGCCACTTCTCAAGCTTATCCATCTTTCTTCTCCTGACAATCGCATCGCGGATAGATGTTTCTCCGCAACGCCATCGGACTAGATTAGGTACTAAACGCCGCGGCGTTCGATGACAACACTGGGATGCCTCCAATGATCGATAGTACCGCCGACGTCTTCAAAACAGAAAATTTCATCCTCCAAAACGGCTCTATTCTGCCGGTATTGGAAGTCGCATACGAGACATACGGTAGGGCCGCAAACGCGAAAGAAAACACGATTCTCCTTTTGCACGGCTATACCTCCAGCCCGCATGCGGGCGGAGGCGGCGACTCGAATCCTGGTTGGTGGGAGGACCTCATCGGACCCGGGCGCGCTATCGATACCAACCGCTATTTCGTCGTCACGCCCAATATGCTCGGCTCCGCCTATGGTACGACAGGTCCGAGGAGCATAAACCCAGAGACCGGAAAGCCATATGGGCCTGATTTCCCGGAAATTACGACCCGCGACATGATCGAGGTTCACAAACTTTTGCTGGATTATTTCGGCGTGTGTGAACTCGCCGCCGTGGTCGGCTATTCTTATGGTGGGTATCTGACCTTCCAATGGGGGGTGACATATCCGACGCGAATGCGGGCTTTGGTCCCGGTCGCGACGGGAATTACGGGCCGGGGCGACGAGAGCACCATTCGGGAGCTTGAGAAGCAATTTGAGTCCGCCGCTGGTTGGAATGGCGGACACTACTATGACGGCGGAGATGGCGTTGGGGATGCATTGATCGAGTTCCGCTCCAATGTTCTGCAGAATTACGGCGTTGATGTGGAACTTCGAGATCGAGGTCTAGACGAAGCGGCAGTCCGGTCTCAATTGCACAGCCAAGCCGCAAAATGGGCAGCGGAATTCGACGCGAATTCGCTAATCGCTCTTAGACGCTGCGCCACGAATTATGACGCAAAACCCGAAGCGGCGGAGATCGCAGCACCACTGCTCTATATTCTGTCCACGACCGATACTCTGTTCGGTCCGGAATTGGGCGAGCCAACCGTGGCGCATATTCGCAAGATGGCAGGGAGCGACGCCACCTATCATGAGCTCGAATCACCCTATGGGCATCGAGCACCATCCGTCGATTCGGCAAAATGGGCAGATGCGTTGGAGCGTTTTCTAAACGCCCATGCTACCTTGACGGCGGAAGCAGCGGAATAAGCAAAAAGGAATTTTGTCGATGACCCATGGAATGGTTTGCGCCCCTCAACCGGAAGCCGTCGAAGCCGGCGCGATCGCACTCAAGAAAGGTGGTAATGCGGTTGACGCCGCGATTACTTGCGCCTTGGTGCAGACCGTCGTCGATCCGATGATGTGTGGCATAGCTGGATTCGGCTCCATGCAACTATATCTGCCCAAACACGACCATCATGGTTATATCGACTTTCACACGACGGCACCCGCCGCCGCTACGCCGGATATGTGGTTGGATGAAATCGAATCTCAGTCTCGCGACGGTTTCGGCTTTATTCTGAAGAACCGCGCGAACGAAGTCGGCTACGAATCGATCATGACCCCCGGGAGCTTGAAGGCCTACTACGAGGCCGTAGAGGAATACGGGACGATGGATTGGAAAGACATCATTCAGCCCGCCATTGATCATGCCGAGGAAGGCTTCACGGTCCGCCCCCATTTCGATGAGTTCTGGAGTGCCTCCAACATCATGGGCCGAATGGCCATGGTCGATAAGCTGCGCCATACGGACGCTGCTCGGGAAATATATTTCAATGAGGACGGCAACACCTACCCCATCGGCTCGAACGTCAAAAATCCAAACATGAAAAGAACACTGGAACGGATTCGCGATGGCGGCGCCGATCTCTTCTATTCCGGCGAACTCGCCGAGGAAATTGCCGATGACATGAAGAACAATGGTGGTTTGATGACGCTGGAGGATCTTCGGTCCTACAAGACCGTGCGCAGCGAACCAGTTTGGGGCGAGTATCGAGGTCACAAGGTGGCTTCTAATCAACCGCCGGGCGGCGGTGTGATGATCCAGGAAATGCTCCATATTCTGGAGAATTTCGATCTCGGCTCAATGGGGCATAATTCCGCCGACTATATCGCGACCGTCGCCGAAGCCATGAAATGGGCGACGATCGACAAAGACAAGAAGATGGGCGATCCCGCCTTTGAGACCGTCCCGGTCGGCGAATTTACAGATCGCGCTTATGCCAAAGAGCTGGCGGAGAATATCAAGCGCGGCGAGATGGCAAATGTCGTGCGTTATGGTCAGCCGGAAGAATCGAAAGATACCACCCATGTCACGGTGGTCGACGAGGCCGGAAACGCGGTCTCCATGACCCATTCGCTCGGCATGCCGTCGGGGGTCGTCACCAATGGACTCGGATTCATGTATAACGGCTGCATGGGTGCATTCGACCCACGGCCTGGTTTGCCGGGATCGATCCTCCCCGGAAAGCGTCGTTTCACCGCATTATGTCCGACCATCGTCTTTAAGGGCGACAATCCCTACATCGTCGTCGGCGCGCCGGGTGGCACCTTCATTACCATGGGGGTGTTGCAGTCGATTCTAAATGTGATGGATTTTGATATGTCGATGTTGGAAGCTGTTTCCGCACCGCGCATCACCGCGAACAGCAACACAATTGATGTCAGCAACCGCATTCCGAAATTCGTCACCGACGAACTCGTGACGCGGGGATATCCGGTCGCACGAAGCCCATTCAGCTATGTCTTCGCAGGTGTTCACGGTATTCGCATCCATGACGGGAAACTGGACGGCGGAGCCGATCCAGGCCGCGACGGTATGGCTTTAGAAGTATAGAGATCAGCGGCTATTTAGACAGAACTTGACCGATATTTGCGCTAAACTATGTCATCCCCACCATCAGGATCCCCCCGGCGATCAACAAACCTAATACGAATATGACAATGCTCTGCGGTTGGCGCTGATCCGGCTGGCGAAGCAGTATGGGCGCTA
>CAXAGK010000044.1:0-14765 GCA_963968305.1 uncultured Rickettsiales bacterium
GTGTTTCCCCATATTGATAAAGGGGCGGGCGCGAAAGCCGATATGGAAGACCTTGATCCCGCGCTGGCGAATGGGATCACCGCTGGGCCCCTGGAGTTGGGGACATCATGTCCTGAGCCCGGATAGCGCCAGGCACGTTAGGCTCGATGGCGAATATACTTCCACACGGATCACGGACCGTGTAGCCGAGCTTCTTCGAGGGGAGGCCCTGTTGGGGCGCACCTGTCACCAGAATGATTCCCGTGGCATTGAGTGGGATAGCCGGGCCGCGCTTGAAGCCTCCGCCGAGCTCTACCTCAATACGCCCGCCCGCCGGGATGCCGTAGCCGATCACAGCCGGGTCCATAAAGGCGACACCTGGAGCCGCTTTGTTTTGAAGGTAGACGTTTATAACGAGCCGCGCGCCCTGGACCGTGCTTGCCGCGGTTAAGGGTGATGAAACGATTTTCGCCACAATGCCGTCCGCCATTGCGAGCGAGGTAGCGAGGGAAAGGGCGACGGCGATGCCGACGAGTAAAAGACGTTTGGACATTCAGGGCCTCCAAGCACGGTGCATGCCCATAGGCTTGCCCGTTATCGCCCATAATGCATCTTTACATATGCGTCAGAAAATTTGCCGCTCTCGACGTCGTCCGTAATCTCCGCGTCCGAACGTTCTTCCGGCGCGCCGTAACCGCCCGCGCCGGGCGTCTCGACCAGAATTTTCTCCCCGGCTTTCAGGGCGATCCCGGAAGGCTTGATTGCCAATTTCTTCTCGAGGCCGTCTTGCTTCGTGTGAATGAATTGACCGGTGCCACCAGATGAGCCACCGAAGACTCCCCAAGGCTCGTTGCTGAACCGCTCTCCGGCACCATTGAAAATGCAGTCATGTCCGACCGGCGTGATTTCGCGGCGCAGACCCATGCCGCCCCGGTACTTGCCGGCACCACCCGAATCCTCGACCAGGCCGTAGCTCAGGACCCGCAGTGGATATTCCATCTCGATGACCTCGACCGGAAGGTTTGACGTGTTTGTAATATGCACCTGCACGCCATCCTTGCCATCACGGTCGTTGCGCCCACCAAAACCACCGCCGAGGGTCTCTAGGTATAGGTATTCCTTTCCCGTGACAGGGTCGGTGCCAGAGAAGACGGCGGTGGTATTTGCGCCATTGGCGGCACCGACCGTGGCTTCCGGCAAGGCGTCTGACAATGCGCCGATCACCACATCGATGATCCGCTGGCTGGTGTTGGCGCGTGCGGCGACCGGCGCCGGCGGTGAGCAGTTCAAGAGCGTGCCTTTGGGGCATTCGATCTCGCAAACCTCGAGCACGCCCTCGTTGTTGGGGATTTCTGGATCGAGCAGGGCCTTCAGGCAATAGGCGACGGAGGCTTGCGTCGCGTTTAACGTGACATTGATATTGCCCGCGACCTGCGGCGAAGTGCCGGTAAAATCAAAATGGATGCGGTCGCCTGCGACGTCTATCTTCACTTTGATCGGGATATCTAACGTGCCCAAACCGTCATCGTCCATCACGTCTTCGAAGTGATACGTGCCATCCGGAATTTGGGCCACGCCCTCGCGCATGCGCCGTTCGGTCCGCTCGATGATTTCGCCGAAGGCGGCTTGGAGCATGTCCATGGAATATGTTTTGGCCGCTTCCAACAATCGCCTGCGCCCCAATCGGCATGCCGCGATCTGCGCATAATAGTCGCCGCGCCGCTCTTCGGGAATGCGGACATTGAGCAGCAGGATCTCGAAGAGGTCTTCCTGCAGTTCTCCGCGGCGGAATAGTTTGACGACCGGAATGCGCAAACCTTCTTGATAAATCTCCGACATGCCGCCCGCCATGGAACCGGGCGCCATGCCGCCGACATCCGCATGATGGGCAATGTTGCAAACGAAGGCGCTGAGCTTGTCGTCGACGAATACGGGCATCGCCAGATTGATGTCGGGCAAGTGGGTGCCGCCCGCGACATGTGGATCATTGGCCACGAACAAGTCGCCTTCCTCGATATCGGCCAGATCGTACTTGGTGAGCAGGCTCGCCATCAGGCCCGTCATAGAAGCGAGATGGATCGGTAGCGAGTTCTCTGCTTGCACGATCAAGCGACCGTCCAGATCGCAGATCGCCGTTGAATGGTCGCGGCGTTCCTTGATGTTGGTGGAGTAGGCGCTTTTCGTCAGTGCGATAAATGTCTCGTCGGTAATCGACCGGAGAGCGTTGAAGACGATCTCTAAGGTGATCGGGTCGAGGTCTTGATGTGCGATCATGTCGACAACTCAATTATGAAGTTGAGGGCGGCATCCACGGTTGCCGTGTCTCCCGGATAAACCAGCGCGGTCGAATCGAGTTGCTCAATCACGGCGGGTCCAACAATACGATGGCCCGGCAATAAGTCCGCGCGGTGGTAAACGGCCGCGGCGTCCGGAGCCTCGGCGTTGAAATAGACGGGGCGGGTTTCGGTGGGCGTCGGGTTTCCGTCAGCAATCTCGTCGGACTCGGTTTTAGGATGGTTTAGACGCCCCCATGCGGTTAGCCGCAAATTAACGGCTTCCACCGGGTCCTGTGGGTTGTGATAGCCATAAGCGCGGTCATGGGACTCGAAAAACGATTGGGACAATACATCGGGCGCGATACGGAAACGCGCATCGCGCATCGCGTCGCTGTCGGCAACGGGGACGGGCAGTTCGAAGTTCTGTCCGACATAGCGCATGTCGAACACCAATTCGAGCCAACGCACCGACTCATCTATATCTTCGCTCGCGAACCAATCCTGCGCGCGATCGATCAGAGTTTGGACATGTGTGCCGATGGCGACGATGCCCTCATTCCCGACGCGAATGCGATCGCTGATGACGAAATCTTCTTTGAGGTCGGAGACGACGAGTCCTTGTGCACAGAGAATACCAGGGGCTGGTGGCACGATCACAGTGCTGATGCCGAGTGTCCGCGCCACATCGACGGCGTGAAGCGGCCCTGCGCCGCCGAGAGCCATCAAGGCGAAACCGCGCGGGTCGTGTCCGCGTTCGACGGAGACAGCGCGTATCGCTCGAACCATATTGGCAGAGACGATCCCAAGCACGCCATGCGCGGTTTTTTCCAACGTAAAGCCAAGCTGATCTGCAATGGGCTTAAACGCGCTAACGGATAATGTTGGATCGAGCGCCATCTCTCCGTCGAGCAAGCCCCTCGGTGACAATCGCCCGAGGACGAGATTAGCGTCGGAGACCGTGGGTTCCGCGCCCCCTTGGCCGTAGCACGCGGGGCCAGGACTCGCCCCGGCGCTAGCGGGTCCGACTTTTAGCAATCCATCCCGGTCGAACCACGCAATGGAGCCACCACCAGCGCCAATCGTATTGACGTCAACCATGGGCAGTCGGACCGGAAATTCGGCAACTTTCTGGTCAAACCCGATACCCGCCTTACCGTCCTGGATGAGCGCGACGTCGGCGCTTGTCCCGCCCATATCCAGCGTGATGACGTCATCATATCCTGCGAGTTTGGCGATATGCACGGCCCCGACCACTCCAGCGGCAGGCCCGGAAAGCGCGGTGCGGATGGGGAACTCCCCGGCGCGTCCGACTGACATCAAACCGCCGGATGATTGATTGATCCCGATCACGGCACGCGGTATCCGGCTCGCCAATCCTCCTTTTAAAGTGTCCATGTAGCGGGTGACGATGGGCTGCAGGTAGGCGTTTAAGACGGTCGTGGAGAGACGCTCGTACTCGCGGAATTCGGGTTGTACCGAACTTGAGAGGGAGACGAATACATCCGGCAGTTCGGCCTTTAGGATTTCTCCAATGCGGCGCTCGTGTTCGGGATTGAGGAACGCAAACAAAAGTCCGACGGCGCAGGCTTCCGCACCGGATGCTTTAACGGTTTCGACGGCCTTTCGAATAGCACTGTCCTCAAGCGTCTCAACGATGCCACCGTTGGCATCGATGCGCTCTTTTATTTCAATTCGATGCTTCCGTGGGACGAGTGGTGGCGGTTCGTCTGCTTTGAGGTCATACATTTTAGGGCGTATTTGACGCCCGATTTCGAGTAAATCTCGAAACCCTTCCGTGGTAATCAGGGCAACCGGCGCACCGCGTCGTTGGATGAGGGCATTTGTGGCGACTGTTGTACCATGTGCAAAGCGTGCAACCTTGCCCGAAACGACGCCTTGGTCCCGCGCGAGGTCATCGAGACCGGAGAGTATTGCAAGCGCTGGATTCTTCGGTGTTGATGGCCTTTTGTGAATACGCACTAAATGTTGATCCTCATCGAATGCGTAAAAATCCGTGAACGTGCCGCCAACATCGACGCCGACAAACCAAACCATTTTGGAATTCCTCTTTATACCAGTGCAGGAAAGGCGGAGGCGGTAACGATGTCAATACACCTGACTGTAACCAAACGCTCCAGAAATCGCTATTTGACTGTATACGGTTTTACATCATTAAATGCTTGATCGGATGCATTTATGCTCATCCGGATGTTTGTTACGGGGTACCGATTAAGGAAATTTCGTTTGAAAGAATCTGTCCGAACTGAAGGATACGACAATCGCTTCGGTCTGGGACGCCAGAATCGGTCGGACATGTGCAACATTGCCGCGTCCGTGAGAATGTAACGTTACAGGGAGAAGGTAATGAATCTTAAGTCAAAATTTTTGTTTGGTGTATTGATGGGCACTTTTGTGCTTTCGGTGCAGCCAGCGATGGCAGAAATACAGAAGAAGAATTTTACAGTAGCTGGTACTTGGGGCTTTCTTGACCACTGGAAAGAACGCGAAGGTCCATTTTGGAAAACCATCCTTCCAAAGGCGTCCGGCGGTAAACTGACAGCGAATGCTAAATCGAATACAGAACTCGGTTTATCGGGTTACGAAGTTATGAAGATGCTTAAACTCGGAACTTTTGACGCGGTGCATGCCGTCACAACTTATGTTGCGCAAGAGAGCCCTGAGCTAGAAGGAGCGGATCTTTCGGGGGTCATTCAGGATCTGCCCACTTATCGAAAGGCCAATGACGCCTATCGGTCTATTTTAGCGCGCGAAGTAGACCAAAAATTTAATGCTAAACTATTGATGGTATATGGATGGCCTAGCCAGCAACTGTGGTGCAACCTTGGTGACAAGAGTATCAAAACCTATGGCCTTGATAAGCTCAAAGGTAAAAAGATACGGACCTACAGCACGACCCTTGGTGATTTTGTCAACGGCGTTGGTGGCACCGCGGTAACTATAGCATTTGCCGAAGTTGTTCCTGCCCTTCAGAAGGGGGTCGCGGATTGTGGGCTCACGGGTACACTACCAGCCTATAATGCGAAGTGGTATCAAGTTGTAACGCACAACATCAGAATCCGCTTGGGTTATGCATCGTCCATTATGGCGATGAGTAATAAGGCTTGGGGTAGTCTCAATGATGAAACTAAAGCACTTATTCAAAGTGAAGCTGCTAAGCTTGAAGAAGCAATGTGGGCTGCCACAGCTTTAAATGATCAACGTGGAATGGATTGTAATGCGAGTGGGCCCTGCAAAGATTCTAGTGGAAAAGACCTGCCTACAGGCGGCATGATTCCAATTGAACCCACAGACAAGGACAAGGCAATATTAAAAGATGTTGTTGAGAATTTTGTTCTTAAGCGTTGGGCAAAACGTTGTGGCACCCAAAAATGTGTTGATGAATGGAATGCAACTATTGGTAAAATTTCGGGTATGACAGCTAAGTTGCCGAAATAATAATTCATAAAATGCTTGTTTGTTAGATTAGCGTCGCACCGAAAAGTTGGTGCGACGCTATATTTAAAATAAATAGGGGTCCCGGGGAATGCTAGCTACTATCCATAACGGATTTGAAAAATTATCAAAAATGGATGTTTGGATTGGTGGGGCTAGTCTTCTAGGGGCTGCTTTGATGGTTTCCGTTGATGTGATCTGCCGCAAGTTCTTTTCTATCACAATGAGTGGTTCTGATGAGTATTCTGGTTATGTCTTTGCGGCATCGACTACTTGGGCATATTCCTACTGTTTATTGCATCGCTCTAATGTGAGAATTGATGCGTTGTATAATCTACTGCCACGTAAAATATGTGCATTGCTGGACTTCATTGGTTTAATGCTTCTGTTGTATTTTATGGCGATCATGACCTATCACGCTTTAATAGTGTTTTGGGATGCAACAATTTGTTTTCGGGATGCTGAACGGAAATGTGCCGTTGCGATAACAACATTGGGTACTCCACAGTGGATACCTTTATTCTTTTGGGTATTTGGATTGGTTATGTTCATCATAACTCTTATGTTTTTACTGTTATATATTACAGTCGCGCTTTGCCGGCGTAATTGGGCACTTGTTGCAAAACTCGCCGGAGTTCCTTCTGTAGTAGATACAATTGAGGAAGAAACTCACGGTGTAGATGTGCTTTTGTCCACCGAAGAAAACCTTAAAAATGTGAATAGGGTGTAAAATGGTAGTCGGCTGGATATTAATTGGTTTACTAATTTTAGTCGCAGCTGCAGTGCCAGTGGCTGCAGTTTTAGGGGTATTAAGCTTTACCCTCGATCAGATCCATATGGGTGGGCGGATCCAATTTGGAATTGGCGAGATAATCTGGGAGAAAAGTAAGGAATTTATCTTAGTTGCAGTGCCGTTATTTATACTTCTTGGAGAAATTATGCTTCGTGCTGGAATAGCCCGGAGAATGTATGGTGCTGTGGTCCAATGGTTGTCATGGCTTCCAGGTGGCTTGATGCATGCGAATATTGGCTCCTGCACTATATTCGCCGCAAGTTCCGGGTCAAGCGTCGCAACCGCCGCGACAGTTGGAACAGTTGCCTATCCGGAAATTCAGAAAAGAAATTACAATGAAAGTTTATTTCTCGGCTCTATAGCAGCTGGTGGGACAATTGGTATTTTAATACCGCCTTCAATCAATTTAATTTTGTATGGACTTCTGACAGATACGTCGGTTCCAGAATTATATTTAGCAGGGATTATACCTGGAATAATTCTATCTACCCTCTTTATGACGGTCATTGTTGGAGCGTGTATTTTCAAAAAAGAATGGGGTGGTGAAAAAGTAAAAACCTCTTGGTCGGAGAGATGGAGCACTCTACCACATCTATTGCCGCCAATATTATTGTTTTGCGCTGTAGTTGGATCAATTTATGCGGGCATAGCAACTCCAACGGAAGCAGCATCAATTGGTGTTGTTATGGCTTTAATAATAGCCGCAATTTTCAAAACCTTATCTTGGTCGATGTTGCGGGATGCATTTGAAGGTACAATGCGAACTACTGCGATGATAATGATCATTGTATTTGCAGCGATATTTTTAAATGTCGTTTTGGGATTTATGGGCGTCACACAATCGATGCTAAATTTTATTCGAGACCTCGGTATCAGTCCGATTGAAACAATTTTACTATTAGTCTTGTTTTATCTCTTGATAGGAATGTTTATGGAAACCCTATCAATGATGTTAACTACTGTACCTGTAGTTTTTCCAATTGTAATGGCATTGGGTGTTCCTGAGTTTTCGGATGTATGGTTCGGTATTTTAATCACCTTACTTATGGAAGCGGCTTTAATTACGCCACCAATAGGCGTCAATCTTTATGTGGTTCAAGGAATACGTACCAGGGGTGGTAAGTTCAATGATGTTGCAAAAGGTGCCATTCCTTTCGTTTTTGCGATGCTAGCGATGATCTTTATTCTAATTTGGAATCCGTCTATCGCAACGTGGCTGCCGAATTTAGTGTATCACTAAAGTAGTGTGGCCGACCTTAGCTGCATCAGACTGTCAACCGTTTAAAATATCGCAATGCAGGCGTTGAGAAAAAACGTGATTTTGAACAAAAAGCTCGATGGAGCCAACACCTGGACAGTGGAGACGTTGCCCCCTGGAGAGGGACATATCGTTATCACCGATGACTGTATAGAAGAGCTCGAAGGCCTCATTGGCGAGTTGCGAATGAACCCGTTGCCGCTACCTGCGTTGCAGTCGGATGATTTTGAGCTTCCAGAGTGTCGGCGGTTGGTTTCGAAGGCTCGTCACTGCCTTGATGAAGGCCCAGGATTCGTTTTGATAGACCGGTTTCCGATAGATCGGTGGAAGCACGATGATGCGAGGGCTGCTTATTGGCTCCTTTGTTCGATGATCGAGCGGCCGGTCGCACAGAAATGGGACGGCACTATGATCTACGACGTCCGTGATACAGGTAAAAAGCCTGGAAATGGGGTGCGCCCGGATATTACGAGCGTTAAACAAAATTTTCACACGGACAATAGTTATAACCGCTGCCCGCCTTGGTATGTTGCGTTGTTGTGCTTGCAGACGGCGAAGGAAGGCGGTGTGAGCGGTTTGGTGAGTTTCTATGCCGCACATAACGAGATGAGGCACCGCCATCCGGCACTGTTATCGCGGCTTTACGAAGATTTCATCTTCGATCGTCAGCGCGAACACTCGCCCGACGACATTAGGATTTTACGCCATCCGATGTTTGAGTTGAAGGCGGGCAAATTGATTGCTCGGTTATCGCGTTTTCAAGTTATGAACGGCCAAAAGCTGGCAGGGGAGGAACTCGACCCGCGCGGTAAGGAGGCTTTGGAGGCATTCGAGGAAATTTTAAATGATCCCCGCATGGTGAAGGAGTTCTATTTCGAACCTGGACAGATTCAGATCGTCGACAATCGCCGATGCGGACATCGCCGAACCGGGTTTTCGGATTGGCCGGAGCCCGAGCGGCGGCGACATCTGGTTCGGTTGTGGCTGCGTGGAGAGGGGAGGCCGTTCTACAACGGCTGAAGAGATCCCATATCTCTGGAAACCCGACATTGCTTGTGCCATAAGGGCGGCTCAAACCGGAACAAAATGGATTTCCACCGTGTTGTCGAACGAGGCTTTGGTCCTGGCGCTGCCTAAGGGCCGTATTCTTCGCGAAGTCATGCCGTTGGTGCGGGCTGCCGGGATCGACCCGGAGCCAGCGTTCGATGATCCGGACTCGCGTTTGTTGAAGTTCGCCACCAATATTCCGGAGCTGAGCATAATTCGCGTGCGCAGTTTCGATGTTGCGACCTTTGTCGCGTTCGGAGCAGCGCATTTTGGGGTTTCTGGAAACGACGTGCTGATGGAATTCGACTATTCGGAGATATATGCGCCGGTTGATTTAGATATTGGAAAATGCCGACTGTCGGTCGCGGCCCCAAAGGCAATGGCCATGGAAGACGATCCGAGCCGTTGGAGCCATATCCGCATCGCCACGAAATATCCCGGGATCACCAAACGACACTTCGCGAGCCGGGGTGTGCAGGCGGAATGCATCAAACTGAACGGCGCGATGGAACTGGCGCCCAATCTGGGCCTCTGTCGGCGGATTGTCGATCTTGTTTCCACAGGCAAGACGCTTGAAGAGAATGGGTTGGTAGAATTGGAAACGATTGTCGAGATTTCGAGCCGTTTCGTCGTCAATCGCACCGCGCTGAAGACCCGACCTGTCGAAGTCGGTGGTTGGGTCGAGCGCTTCAGAGAGGTTGCCGATGCCGCTTAGGCTCGATACATCGAACCCGAAATTCGAGGCCGATTTCGAGCTTTTCGTCTCCACAAAACGGGACATTGAAGAGGATGTCGACGCGGTCGCGGCATCCATTATTAATGATGTTCGGCAAAATGGCGATCAAGCAGTGGCGGCGTATACGGAGAAATTCGACCGTCTTTCTCTGACACCCGGCGAGTTCGCTGTCGATCCGCGCCAAATCGACGAAGCGGTTGACGCGTGCGATCCAAAGACGATTAGGGCCCTGGAACTGGCCGCGTCCCGCATTCGAGCCTTTCACGAGACGCAACTTCCCGAGGCGCTTGAATTCGAAGATAGCGAAGGTGTGAAGCTCGGCGCGCGGTGGACGCCGCTTGATGCGGTCGGCCTTTACGTACCGGGAGGTACGGCCTCATATCCAAGCTCCGTATTGATGAATGCTGTCCCAGCCAACGTCGCCGGTGTGCAACGCATCGTCATGGTGGTTCCGACACCTGATGGCATGATCAATCCGCTGGTATTGGCGGCGGCCAAGATTGCGGGTGTCAGTGAGATCTACCGAATTGGAGGCGCGCAGGCGGTGGCGGCGCTGGCCTATGGGACGGAGACGATCCGGTCGGTGGATAAGATCGTCGGTCCCGGTAACGCCTATGTAGCGGCGGCGAAGCGCCGGGTGTTCGGCGTTGTTGGTATTGATTTAATTGCGGGGCCGTCTGAAATTCTGGTCGTCGCGGACGGGGAAAACGACCCGGATTGGATTGCAGTCGATTTATTGTCGCAAGCGGAACACGATACGGCCGCGCAATCGGTGTTGATAACCGATTCGTCCGAATTCGCAGATCTCGTCTCGGCGGCGGTAGACGCGCGCCTCACGACACTCCCGCGCGCTGAAATCGCAGCGGAAAGTTGGCGCGATCAAGGAGCGGTCATCGTCGTCGGATCGCTCGACGACACGGTGAAATTGGTCGATCGGATCGCGCCGGAACACTTGGAGTTAGCCGTCGACAATCCGGAAGCTTTAGCTGAGAAGATATCTCACGCCGGTGCTATTTTCCTCGGCCGTTATACGCCTGAAGCCATCGGTGACTATGTCGCGGGGCCAAACCACGTACTGCCGACTTCGCGGAGCGCACGCTTTTCCTCGGGGTTGAGCGTGCCCGATTTCATGAAGCGGACCACAATGGTCACTTGCGACCGGGAAAGCTTGGGTCGTATCGGCCCCGCCGCCGTCGCACTGGCTGAAGCCGAAGGTTTGGACGCCCACGCGCTCTCTGTGGCGATTCGGCTCGATCCCTGATTTGGTGCGCCCGCCATGCCGGAGCACCAAATCGCGCAAATCTTTCTCGACGAGACGTCGATCATCCGGAGGAGTCCGGAAGTAGAACAAGAGCGTGCGGTAGCGATCTACGATTTGTTGGAATCGAATCATTTTGCGCCCACTGGCGAACTGGACGGGCCCTTCCATTTGCACCTTCGGGTCGAAGACCGCAGCAGATTGGTTTTGGACATTCGAACGACCGAAGATGTCTCTATGCGCGAGGTGTCGGTCCCGTTGGTCCCGTTACGGCGTTTGATCCGCGATTATTTCCAGATTTGCGAAAGTTATTACGACGCGATCAAGAAACTGACTCCATCGCAAATCGAGACCATCGATATGGCGCGGCGAGGCTTGCACGATGAAGGCTCCGATATTTTACTTGAGCGTTTGAAGGAGACGGTCGAGGTCGACTTCGATACGGCGCGGCGGTTATTTACGCTCGTCTGTGTTCTGCATATCCGGGGATGATGGGAATGTTGCGGGAAGGACAAGTCCATGAGTGACCTTCCCGGCGCGGTATTGTTTGCCTGTACAGAGAATGCTCTTCGATCTCCCATGGCGGAAAGCATTCTGAAGCATCTACAGGGGCATCGAATTTATGTCGATTCGGTGGGGGTGCGGTCCGGCGAAATCGACTCTTTCGCCATCGAGGTATTGGAGGAGATCGGGATTGATCTCTCACGCCATCGCTCGAAAAGTTTTGATGATTTGGAAGATGAATATTACGATCTGATCATCACCCTGTCGCCGGAAGCTCAACACCGCGCCGTTGAGCTTACTCGGACCATGGCGGTGGAGCTGGAATTCTGGCATACGTTCGATCCGAGCATCGTGGAAGGCAGTCGTGATTCCTGCTTAGCTGCCTATCGCCAAGTTAGGGATCAACTAATGGCGCGCATTCGGGAACGGTTTCCGTCGTCGCCGCCGCTGGATACGTGACCTGGATTGATATGCAATACGAACCGAATGAATTCTAACCTTACATCTCGCTTGATATTGGCTTCCGCGTCTCCGAGGAGGCTTGAATTGCTCGCACAGATTGGAGTTACACCGAATGAGGTGCGGCCCGCCGATATCGATGAAACGCCGCTCGCACGAGAATTGCCCCGCCAGCATGCTGCTCGGCTGGCGCGCGGAAAAGCGCGTGAGATAGCCGGACACGAGACCGAAACTTGGATTCTCGGTGCCGATACGGTCGTTGGAGTCGGACGGCGCATTCTGCCGAAAGCAGAGGACGAAGCGACCGCGAAGCGATGTTTGGAATTGCTCTCTGGGCGCGCGCATCGCGTCTTCGGTGGCGTGGCGATTATTTCTCCGGACGGTTCGATTGGCGAGCGATTGGTCGAGACCCGGGTAAAATTCAAGCGTTTGAGCGAGCAAGAGATGCAGAACTATTTGGATTGCGGTGAGTGGCAAGGAAAGGCTGGCGGATACGGGATCCAGGGCCGTGCCGCCGCCTTTGTCGCCGGGATAAACGGTTCTTATTCGAACGTGGTCGGTTTGCCTCTCTATGAGACAGCGACGTTGTTGTCCGGATTGGGATGGGAGTGAGCGCAGTGACGGAAAATATACTTGTCGAAATATCGCCGGGAGAGACGCGAATGGCGTTTGTCGATGGTCGCGACAAATTGCGCGAATTCATGATCGAAAGCATCTCCCGACCGCCGCTCTTGGAAGGCGTGTATCGAGGGCGTGTGATCAAAATTGAAAAAGGCATGGGTGCTGCTTTCATTGATATAGGCATTGGCGAGAACGCCTTCTTGAGCCGCGCGACCTCACTTCATGAAGGAGGGGCGATCATTGTCCAGATCGCTCGCGAGGCGGCCTCGGGAAAGGCGCCGACCATCCGCCGGGAAATATCGATCTCCGGCAGTTATTTCATCTATCGGCCTGGCGGCGACGATGTTCGCTGGCCGCGATCATTGAAATCCGGCCGGCGCCGTGACGAATTGGAAGCCCGGATTACAAGTTGGTTGGAGGATGGTGAAGGCTGGACGATACGTACCCAGGCCCAATATGCCGACGATGCCGTGCTGTCGGCCGAGATGACGGCGCTGCGCGCCCGCTGGCGCGATGCCACGGACAAGACGTCCGATGTTCCCACCTGCCTTCTGCCGCCACCGTCCCTGGTTGAACGTACGCTCAGAGACCGCGTGGCATCGGAATCCATCATTTTGGTCGATGACCGTGGAGTCTATCTCGACCTGACGACGAGAATGAAGCGGCAACGGCCCAATATTGCGGCCAATATTCAATTTCACGATGAAGCGGAACCGATTTTCGAGTCCTATGGAATTGCCGATCAAATCGATGAATTGACTGACCGAACCGTTGATCTGCCAAGGGGCGCGCGATTGACCTTTGACTTTACAGAGGCGCTGACGGTCGTTGATGTCGATTTGGGCTCGGCGGGCGCAAAGGGGCGCGTCGATGATGCCATTTTGGCGACAAATATGTCCGCCGCGATGGAGATTGCAAGACAGATTCGGCTGCGGAATTTGGCCGGTTTGATAGTCGTTGATTTCATTACAATGCGCCGCCGAGAGCATAGACGTAAGCTGGTCGACGCGATGAAGCGGGAGTTAAAGGATTCGTCCGTCCCTGTCGATGTGCTCGGAATGACGGCCGCCGGTTTGATTGAAATTACTCGTCGCCGAGATGGTCCCGCGCTGCATGAATTGCTAACGCAGAGGGAGGCTGGATCGATACAACCCTCGAGGGAAGTGCTTGCGTGCGACGCGCTTCGGCAACTCTTGCGAACAAAAGGCGCTAGCGGGTTCCGTTTGATCGCGGCACCGCGATTAGCATCTTTGCTGCGCGGAGAGTTCGAATTGGCCTTCAAAGAGACTACGCGGCGATTGGGAGGAGCTCTGTCATTGATCGAGGACAATGACGAAGCGAGTTTTCGGATCGAGACTGAAAACTGGACAGGAACATGACAGCTAAGTGTCCTATATGTCGAAAAGCGAGTGTTAAACAGTATCGACCGTTTTGCTCAAAGAGATGTTCGGACCTTGATCTCGGTAGTTGGCTCAATGGAAATTACCGATTGCTGAGTGAAGAAGAGGTGAGTTTTGAAGATTTTGAGAGCGAATTGGCAAAGGATGATCTTTTAGGAAAAACAAAATAGGTGTTACAGCCTTAAGTTTATGTGTTGCACTTAACCCAACAGCGCTACGTTTTACCGGCGATGATTTGTTTACGCATTTTCCCGCGACAGTCGGTTGTGTTAAACGTAGTAAATCAAATCGTTTCCAGTGCCGAGGTAGCGGTACGATGAGGACAACATGGCAGAAACACCAAAGACGACAACAGAGACGAAAAAAACCAGAGCAAAGCCGCGTCGTCGTCGGCGCACAGTCTTGGAAGATGGCCCTCGTGAGATTGATGTACATGTTGGACAACGGGTTAGGCAACGCCGGGTATTGTGTGGTTTGAGCCAGACGGAACTGGCGAATGCCATCGGACTTACCTTCCAGCAGTTGCAGAAGTACGAGCGTGGCATGAATCGGATTTCCGCCAGTAAGTTGTGGCAAATTTCCCAGGTTCTGGACGTGCCGGTGCAATGGTTCTTCGAGGAATTCGCGGAACCGAAAGACGAAGAAGACAAACGGAAGGAATCCTTTCACATGAAGCGCGAGACGCTTGAGCTCGTGCGGAACTATGTGGCGGCACCCGCAGATGTGCAGCAGAAATTCCTCAGTCTCGTCAAAAGCATCGCTAATTCGGCTTCCTCCTCCTAACGGGATCCGAGGCAAGATATCAATTAATTTCAATATAGCGCGATACGGGCGTGCCTTTCCGGTGGACAACCGGGATAATTTTTTCTATTAGTGCGCCGCCCGTATGATGGCGCGTGTGCCCAGGTAGCTCAGTTGGTAGAGCACAGCACTGAAAATGCTGGTGTCGGCTGTTCAAATCAGCCCCTGGGCACCACCTTC
>CAXAGK010000045.1:0-14574 GCA_963968305.1 uncultured Rickettsiales bacterium
TTGGCCTTGGCCTTGGCCTTGGCCTTGGCCTTGGCCTTGGCCTTGGCCTTGGCCTCGCCCGCTTGGACCGGTCTCGCGGCATTGGTCATGATCTTATTCGCGTGGCGGGAGGCGATGGCACGGCAAGATCGTCGGTTTCTGGGATTATGGCCTCGGGACGACGGCTATGTTGATCTCCGCGGTGCTGGTCACCGTCTGCGCCTTGACGACACAAATACGACCGGACCCTTGGTTCGATCCCCGCTATGCGATCCCGATACTCGGCATGATCCTCGGAAATACCATGTCCGGCGTCAGCCTAGGACTGCAAGGCTTGTCGTCCAGCGCTTGGACGGAACGCCGCGGCATCGAAGCTCAATTGGCACTCGGCGCCAACCGATGGGAGGCTATGCGCGGCGTCGGTCGCAAGGCCATGATGACGGCATTGACTCCGATCGTTAACTCCATGTCGGCGTCGGGCATCGTTTTCCTGCCGGGCATGATGACAGGCCAAATTCTGGCCGGCGTCGATCCGGTGGAAGCGGTAAAGTATCAAATTCTGATTATGTTCTTAATCGCCGGCGGCACCGGCTTTGGAAGCGTCGTCGCCGTCTATGGCGGCATCGCGCGATTAACCGATGCCCGGCATCGCTTACGTCTGGATCGATTGGCGCCCGCGAAAAACTAAAACCGCAACGCCTACCAGCTCATCAATTCGCGGTGCGGCAATGGATCAAAATCTTTCAGATCGCCGGATGGTTTTCCGAACAAGAAGCCCTGCACGAAATCAACATTGCAATCGCGCACGAAGGCTAAGGTCTCCGGGGTATCTATCATTCCGCCGACCGTCTCGACCCCCAAACGGCGGCACAATTCCGTCAATGCCGACAGGAAGGCACGGCCCTTCTTGCTCTTCTCGGCATTCTTGACGGCACTGCCGTCCAGTTTGACGATATCGACGTCGAGTGAACTCAGATACTGGAAGCTCGCGAAACCGGCGCCGAAATCGTCGAGGCATACCTGATAACCGGCCTTACGGAGGCGTTGGATAAAGTTGTTTGCGGAATCGAGATCAGACATGTGCGCAGATTCGGTGATCTCAAAGCTTAACTTTCCTTGCGCCCAATCATTCTCCTTCAACAATATATCCAATTGATCCAAAAATTGGTCGTTATTGATGGAATTGCCGGACACGTTCACTGCAACATTGTAAGCATTGCTAATACGCGGTTTCTGCGACAACCAAGTGATCACCTTCTTCGCCATCATAATATCAAACTCATGGATGAGATCGGATTCCGCGGCGAAGGTAATCTCGCGAAATGGCGAGGCATCCTGTGACTTTCCATGGAACCGAACTAAAGCTTCGTAGTAATGAATTCTGCCTGATTTTAGATGGATAATCGGGTGAAACGCTGGATCAAAAGCGCCTGCGGCAACGATCCTGCGGAAATTTTTCACCCGCTCCGCTCCCTCACGCGCGAGGGAACCTAAATTTTCCTTCAAATTCTTAAGACTGAGGCCTTGGCCGGTCGCTTCCCTGAAATGGTTTAGGGTATACATCAGCCCTTTCGCCATTTCTTCTTCGCTAATCGTATTGTCGGATGCATCGACCGTAGCAGTCTCAACCTCGATCCCCTTACCATCGGGATCGGCACCTTTCGTCAGTTCGGCAATTTCCTGCTCGAGGATCTCGATATCCGCTGCGGCCTCGTGGATTAAACTAAAGCTTTGATCATCAACGCGCGCCGCAGTATCGCCATCAGCCGAATTTGCTTTCAAAAACGCGCCAACCGAATGCATCAACGATTCGTTTTGCTCTTCTCCGAGCCGGTCCTGTAATTCCTTCAGCTGCGGCATAGACATGACCGTCATCTTCACGTCGTTCCCGGCTTTCTTAAAGGCCTCGAGCTTGCGCGCAGTTACCTTCGCGAAAGATTCCGAATCGTACAGGCCGCTAGATTCGTCACGCTCCAAGCCCAGTTTTGCATCCTGCTCCATCTCGGTCGGGCGCAAACGAAAGGCGATTGAAATCCTTCCGGCACGGCTATCTAGACTATGGGCGGCCATCGCCATGGGTGGCGTGGTGCCTCGCGGTCCTTGCAGACGGATATTGGCATCTTCGACCCGGCCCAGGGACTGCGCAATCTTGAGCAGCTGATTCATTCTCGCGCGGTCTTGTTCGGCAACGAGACCGTCAAATTTCTCGCCAATCATTTCTTCCGGATCGCGCCCGACAAGCGGGCCAAGGGCTCCGGCGGCAAACGCTATTTTGTGGTCGGACCCTAACTCCACCAAAGCATCCGCCCAACAGAACGAAAACGCGACATAATAGTCGCGTTCGGCTTGCAAATTTGCATTTTCCGACGCGGGCATAGGGCTAGGCTCTTTCCGAGTTTCCGTCGGCCGGGGATTGGCCGTTACGTTTATCCTCGTGCTTTACACATTGGCTGACACCAAGATTATCAGCTTTCCTGAAGCACCCGAGGAAAAATGTGTTAACCATTGATTACCAGCGCTACCAAAACTAATAGTACTGAATTTTAGCTTTTGTGCCATAGCCATGATGACCGATACGGCAATTCTCAAACACCGGACACCACAGGAGTGATAGAACACCTTCTGGCGAAGCGCATCCCTCCGCTGTCTCCCATATCGACACGATGCCACAAGCTGTCATTGCCCATGCGCGCGATTTGGAGGCTGATGATTCCATCCTCCCACACAGCCATGCGAAAGCGCAGTTTATCTATGCCAGCCAAGGCGTCATGACCGCGACAACGGATAGTGGCGCCTTCTTCGTGCCACCTCAATTCGCGGTTTGGATGCCGGCGGGTGTTGTCCATCGTATTCACGCACGCATGCCGGTTGCCATGCGGACGCTCTATGTGCGGCGGGATGCGATCGTCGGTCTGCCGGACGACGTTTGCGTGCTTGAGGTCTCCCGCCTCCTGCGCGAGCTAGTGATAACTGCTGTGTCGTATTCTGAAGCTTACCGCCGGACGGCCCCGAAGACCGCCTCATGAAGGTCGTGTTGGATCAACTGCGCCAGCAAAGGACAGCCCCGTTGGCGCTGGCGATGCCACAGGACAAACGAATTCGAAAGGTAGCGGAAGCAATGCTCTCCGATCCGGCGGACGATCGCGGGTTGGAAGATTGGTCGCGCTTCGCCGGCGCCAGTCCGGGAACGCTTGCCCGCTTGTTTCAATCCGAGACCGGAATGACGTTTCGCGCCTGGCGGCAACAATTGCGCCTACAGCGAGCCCTCGAAATGCTTACCGAAGGACAGGCCGTCACCTCAGTGGCACTTGATCTCGGTTACGATAGCCTGAGCGCCTTCATCGCCATGTTCCACCGCGCGCTCGGCGCCTCGCCAACGCGCTATCTCCCGCAGACGGGAAATTGAACCGCAGCGGGTGAATTGCTCATCGCAACGCAATATGCTATGCGACCGCAGAGCGATAAACATCGGCACCGCAAACTCCAACAGCCCCCCAATTTTGTATTGCAGTGCACAACACTCAGGCCGAACCGGCTCAATTAACGAGATAGGAATCGTATGAACGCCCTTCCCGAGGCCGATGGCATCCACGGTTATTATTTCGAAGACCTGTCCGTCGGCATGACGGCGTCTTACGCCAAGACGATTACCGAAACGGATATCGTCTTGTTCGCCGGCATCTCGGGCGATGTCAATCCGGTCCATCTGAATGAGGAGTTCGCGACCGAGACCATGTTCGAAGGCCGTATCGCACATGGCATGCTGACCGCGAGTTTCATTTCGACGGTTCTGGGGACCAAGCTACCTGGTCCCGGCTGTATATACTTGCGTCAGGACTTGCGGTTCCTCGCCCCCGTCCGTCCCGGCGACACGGTGCATTCACAAATCACCAACACGGACGTAAACGCCGAGAAAAAGCGTGTCTACGCACTTACGGTCTGCCGCGTCAGCGATACGTCAGTTGTCGAAGGAGAGGCAACCCTATTTGTGCCAAACCGGCGCAAGGCGGATGCGGCCTAAATGGGACTTTTCATCAGCATCCGTTCGGTGCATTTACTGACGTACGGTTTCTTTGTACGGCAACAAATCTGACATGCGCATTCTGCGGCACTGCGAAAACATCCCGGTCGACTTGACCGGCGCGACCGTCGTCATCGGAAATTTCGATGGCGTCCATCGTGGCCATCAAGCCGTTATCGGCCGGGCGGCGGAAATCGCGCGTGCCGCATCGACACCGCTGATCGCGATGACGTTCGAACCTCATCCTCGGCGATATTTTCAGCCGGACGGCGACCCGTTTCGCCTCACGCCATTTCGAACTAAAGTGAGCCAAATCAACGCGCTCGGTGTTGACGCCATGCTGGTGGTCCGTTTCGACCGCAAATTCTCCCAATTCAGCGGCGAGGCATTCGTCGATCAAGTTCTACTCGGCGGTCTGCAAGCGAAGCACGTGGTTGTCGGATATGACTTTACGTTCGGCCGCGACCGGGGCGGCGACACCAACTTGTTGGCGACCCGCGCGAAGACAGACGGTTTCGTATTCGAATCCGTGGACCCGGTTGCCTCGGCGGACGACGTCATTTATTCCTCGACCGCCATTCGCAACCATCTGACGGCTGGCAAGCCCGGTCACGCGGCGGCGTTGCTCGGCAGACCCTTCGAAATCGCAGGCCGGGTTGCCCATGGCGACGAGATCGGCCGGACAATCGGATTCCGAACGGCCAACGTTTTGCTTGCCGATTACCTGAAACCGGCCTTCGGCATTTACGCTGTCCGGGTCGGCATCGAAGCGGAGAATGATATCGCCTGGCATGGTGCGGTCGCCAATCTCGGCACCCGTCCCACGGTCGGCGGTACCAAGCCGCTTCTCGAGCCACATATTTTCGATTTCAACGAAGACATCTATGGACAGCGCATACGCGTCGCCTTCATCGAATACATCCGCCCCGAAGTCCATTACGATTCAATGGAAGAGATGACACGGCAAATCGAGAACGATTGCGAAGTCGCGCGGCGAATTCTAAAGACACGTGCCGCCGGTGCGGCTTGATCTCGCGCGGGTTGCCGGTTAAATCTGCGCCCTGCGGAACGGAAGTAAAATCATGAGTGTCGATTACAAAAAGACCGTCTGTCTGCCCCAGACCGATTTCCCCATGAAAGCCGGATTGCCGAAACGCGAGCCGGAACTCCTCCAGCGATGGGTGGATATGGATCTATGGGGGAAAATTCGTGCGGCTTCAAAAGACCGCGAGCCGTTCATCCTGCATGATGGCCCGCCCTATGCGAACGGCAATTTGCACATCGGGCACGCACTCAACAAGATATTGAAGGACGTCATCAACCGCTCCCAACAGATGATGGGAAAAGACGCCAATTACGTGCCGGGCTGGGACTGCCATGGCCTGCCCATCGAATGGAAGATCGAAGAGCAATACCGCGCTGCTGGTAAGGATAAGGACGAAGTTCCGATCACCGAGTTCCGGCAGGAATGTCGCGAGTTCGCCGATAAATGGATCGACATTCAGCGTGAGGAATTTAAACGCCTGGGCGTCATGGGCGATTGGGATCACCCGTATACGACCATGGCCTACGGCGCGGAAGCGAAGATTGCCTCCGAGATTGGCAAATTCCTGATGAATGGCGGCCTATTCCGGGGCTCAAAGCCTGTCTTGTGGTCGGTCGTCGAGAAAACCGCTCTCGCCGAGGCTGAAGTCGAATACATGGAGCACAAATCGACGACGCTCTATATCCGCTTCCCGGTCGCCACCAGCGCAAATGCCGACCTTGAAGGCGCATCCGTCGTCATTTGGACGACGACCCCTTGGACGATTCCCGGTAACCGCGGCATCGCCTATAGCGCTGACGCGACCTATGGCGTCTACGAAGTGACGGCGGTCGCAGAAGGCGGCGGTGGGATTGTCGGCGAAAAGCTGGTCATGGCGGACGACCTTTCCGAGGCAGTAAAAGCTGCGGCGAAGATTGAATCCTGGAACCGTATCTCGGCAGCAGGCGATCTGAACGGCACGATCTGCACCCATCCGCTGCGCGGCCAGGGCTATGAATTTGACGTCCCGGTCCTGCCTGGCGATTTCGTCACCATGGAACAAGGAACCGGGTTGGTGCATATTGGGCCCGGCCACGGCATGGACGATTTCAACTTCGCACTGGCGCACGATCTCGAAATTCCACACACGGTCGGCGAGGACGGCGCGTTCTACGACCACGTCCCGCTCTTCGCGGGCAAGGTGATCTACGATCAAGACGGCAAGACTGGAGACGCGAACGGCGCTGTCATCCGTGAGCTGCTGGCGGTTGATGGCATGTTGGCCAAGGCGAGCTTGCGCCACGAGTATCCGCATTCCTGGCGCTCGAAGGCGCCACTGATCTTCCGCAACACGGCGCAATGGTTCATCTCCATGGAGACGAACGAGCTTCGCCGCAAAGCGCTAGACGCCATTGAACAGACGGCGTTCTACCCACAACAGGGGAAAAACCGCCTCCATTCGATGATCGAGAACCGACCCGATTGGTGCGTTTCCCGCCAGCGCGCCTGGGGCGTGCCGATCACAGTGTTCATGCATAAGGAGACCGGCGAGCCGCTCCGCGATCAAGCAGTCGTCGACCGAGTCGTAGATGCGTTCCGTGAAGACGGTGCCGACGCCTGGTTCTCAAGCTCGCCGTCGCGGTTCCTGGGCGACGACTATAACGCCGACGATTACGAACAGGTCCGTGACGTCGTCGACGTGTGGTTCGATTCCGGCTCCACCCATACCTTCGTCCTCGAAGATCGCGAAGATCAGCGCTGGCCGGCCGATCTCTACCTCGAAGGCTCGGACCAACATCGCGGCTGGTTCCATTCCTCGTTACTGGAAGCCTGCGGGACACGCGGACGCGCGCCCTATAACGGTGTGCTCACCCACGGGTTCGTGATGGCGGAAGACGGTCGAAAGATGTCGAAGTCACTCGGCAATGTCACCGCACCGCAAACCGTTATCGAACAAAGCGGGGCGGAAATCTTGCGTCTTTGGGTCGTCGCTTCTGATTACTCGATGGATTTGAAAATCGGCCCGGATATTCTGAAACACCAGATTGATGCCTATCGCCGGCTGCGGAATACGCTGCGCTATCTCATCGGCAACATGAACGGCCATGACGCCTCGCAAGCAGTGCCTGTTGCCGACATGCCGGAATTGGAACGCTGGGTGCTGCATCGGCTCTGGCAATTGGACGCGCATGTCCGCCGGTGTTGCGACGAATACGATTTTCACGGGCTCTTCCGCGAGCTTTACAATTTTTGCACGGTGGATCTGTCGGCCTTCTATTTCGACATTCGCAAGGATGCGCTCTATTGCGATTCAAACGGCTCGCCGACGCGTCGCGCGGTGCAAACCGTATTGGCGGAATTGTATAACTGCCTGACCGCCTGGCTCGCACCAATCCTGTGCTTCACCGCGGAGGAAGCATGGCTGCAGCGCCATCCCGGCGATGAAGAAAGCGTGCATTTGCGGACGTTCCCGGAGATCCCCGACACCTGGCGGAACGAGGATTTGAGTGAAAAATGGTCCTATATCCGGCAAGTTCGCCGCGTCGTCCTGGGCGCGCTCGAGATCGAACGAGCGGAAAAACGCATGGGATCCAGCCTTCAAGCTGCGCCCACGGTTTACGTCTCGCCGGACAAGGTGGCACTGCTGAACGGCCTCGATCTAGCCGACGTCGCGATCACGTCGGATATCACCGTCGAAACCGGTGCACCGCCGGCGAATGCCTTCACCTTGGCGGACACTGATGGGATCGCTGTCGTTCCGAATAAAGCGGATGGCGCGAAATGCGAACGGTGTTGGAAAGTCCTACCGGAAGTCGGTCGCGATGCGGAATATGAAGATATTTGCGGCCGTTGTGCGGACGCCGTGCGTGGCTACCAAGAAGCCGCCGAATAACGATCGCGGGACATCGCCATGTTGAAAATCGGCCTCAGTGTTGGCGCCACCGTCGTCGTCTTGGATCAACTGACCAAATGGCTTATTCGGGACGTTGTCCTCGACACCGCGCGCTATATCGAAGTCACGGGCTTCTTTAACATCGTTGCAGTTTGGAACCGCGGCGTCAGCTTCGGCCTGTTCGCGAGCGATTCTCCTTGGACGCCGTACCTTCTCAGCGCGCTGGCAATCGCCATTTCCATCGTTCTGATCGTTTGGTTGCGAAAAGCCGAAACCACATTCCTAGCACTCGCGCTCGGCTTCGTTATCGGCGGTGCTATCGGCAATGTGTTCGACAGATTTATTTGGGGCCGGGTATATGATTTTCTGGATTTCCATGCGGCGGGATATCATTGGCCCGCGTTCAATGTCGCGGACGCCGCGATATCAGTCGGCGTCGCCCTTATCCTCCTCGACGGTTTCATTGCGAAGCGTGGGGATGAGCGTTAGACTCGCTCTGCTAACTTAAATTTAGGAATACAACGTGCACTGCGGAAAACTCATACTCGTCCTGTCGATTGGAACCGCTTTGGTTGGTTGCAACGCCTTGAGAGGCGGCAGCACCGGCCCGGATGAGTTTGCCGTCGTGACACGGGCCCCCTTGTCGCTGCCGCCGGATTATGGCCTGCGGCCACCTCGGCCCGGAGCTGGGCGACCCAACGAGACCTCACCCCGGGACGACGCCCAGAACAAATTGTTGCGTAATCTGGGTGGTCAATCCCGCCAGAGCCGAGCGAAGAAGAGCAAAACAAACGGCAAATTTACTAATGGTGAATCCGCATTGCTGAAGCGGGCGGACGCGCTTGATGTGGATCCCATCATCCGCTATGTCGTCGAACGGGAAAGCGGCCGCATTAAGGAAGATGCTTCGTTGGTCGATTCATTAGTGTTCTGGCGCGACAAGAAAAAGCCGAAAACCCTTGTCGACGCGAAAGAAGAGTCAAAACGCCTGCGCGATAACGCGGCACTTGGCAAATCGCCGACCGAAGGCATTACTCCCATAATTAAGAAGAAGTAAACGACGATATTACCGGCTGCGCGAAGTTGTGATTCGCGGCGCGCCTCCCTACATGCTACCCGTTAGGAAGTCTACGGAGGCGTCATGTTAGGTCTATTCCCAAAATCCACGATACTTACTTTGATCGTCACATTGATGATCACGGCGAACGTCCATCATTCCGCAAATGCGACTGTCTTCAATCCCGAAAGCTTTACGATCGAGAACGGCTTGCAGGTGGTGATCGTGCCAAATCATCGCGCACCTGTGGCGACGATGATCGTATACTACAGGGTCGGCGCAATGGACGAGCCACCGGGTAAATCCGGCCTGGCGCATTATTTCGAACATTTGATGTTCAAGGGCACGAAGAACATGGCCCCTGGTGAATTTTCCAGGACCGTCGCGCGCAATGGCGGTCGGGACAACGCCTTCACCTCTCAGGACTACACCGGGTACGTCACCACCTTCGCCGCCGACCGGTTGGATCTAATGCTGAAACTGGAAGCGGATCGGATGACTGGGCTGCGATTGACCCCCGAAGACATCGCGCCCGAGCGCCGGGTCGTCCTTGAAGAGCGGTTGAGCCGGATCGACAATAATCCGAGCGCTCAGCTTTCCGAGCAGGCCGCCGCCGCGCTCTATGCAAATCATCCCTACCGCATCCCAATTATTGGTTGGGAGCATGAAATTGAGAACCTAAACCGCGCTGATCTGATGGCGTTCTATCGCGCCTGGTACACGCCGAATAACGCGGTCATCGTGATCTCAGGCGACGTCACGGCAGCGGACGTCAAGCCAATGGTGCAACGACATTTCGGCGCTTTGCCATCGCGCATCTTACCAACTCGACCCGATTGGAAGGAACCGCCGCGTAGCGCCGACCGTACGGTTTCCTTGTCACATCCCCGCGTGCGCCAACCGTCATGGTCACGTCGATACTTGGTGCCGAGTTATGGTGCCAGTGACAGGCAGTATAAATACGCGTTGGACGTCCTCACCGAAATACTAAGCGGCGGCACGACCGGCCGTTTCTATCGCCGCCTCGTCGTCGAACAGGCACTCGCGGCACACGCCGGCGCTTGGTATTCCGGGGACAATCGCGGCCCCGGCGTGTTTGGCTTCTATGGCTCACCGCGCCCCGGGCGCACCCTCGACGAAATCGAAACCGCCATCGAAGTTGAGATCGCTGCCGTGCTCGAAAATGGCATTACCGATGAGGAAGTCAAATTGGCCATCGAACGCATGCAGGCAGAAGCCGTCTTTGCCCGCGATTCCCTTAATGCTCCGCCCCGCATACTCGGAAATGCACTAATGTCCGGCCAATCCATTGAGGATGTGGAAGCCTGGCCTGAACGCATTGGCGCGGTCACCAAACAAGCGGTGGACGCGGCGGCGCGAGCTGTCCTAAGCACTGGCGGCACCGTGACCACCCGTCTCACTCCGCAATCCAAACCGGAGAAAAGATCATGATCCGGCCTCTTTCTATACATTGGGCGAGACGGGCGACCGCCGCATTCTTGCTGATCGCCACGGCGACCTTCACCGGCCAGGCCCACGCCATTGACATCCAACCGGTGGTGAGTCCCGGCGGAATCAAGGCCTGGCTGGTCCGTGATACGTCTGTCCCCGTGCTGTCTATCGAATTTTCATTTCGCGGTGGACGCACCTACGACCCGGCCAATAAGGCGGGCCTCTCCGGTCTTCTTAGCGGCCTTTTGGATGAAGGCGCGGGCTCGCTCGACAGCAGGGCGTTCCAGGCTGAATTGCAGAACCATTCAATCAAAATGAGCTTCTCCAGTGGCCGTGATACGTTCCGGGGCAGTCTCAAGATGCTTAACAAACATCGCGAAAGGGCGATCGAACTACTCAATCTGGCACTGACCAAGCCACGCTTCGATAGCGAACCCTTGGAACGCATGCGCCAGCAATCCTTGATATCCTTGAAGCGGCGCTCCACGGATCCGGATTACATTGCCGGGCGAACCTGGGCGACGGCCGTCTTCGGTGATCATCCATATGCGATACCGTCGAGCGGCACACCCGCGACCATCGCCAACATCACGCAGGGCGACCTGCTCGAAGATGTCCGCGAGCGTTTCGCGCGCGACCTGCTGATAATCGGTGTTACAGGGGATATTACCGCTGCGGAATTGGCTCCGTTGCTGGATCGGGCCTTCGCGTCCCTGCCTAAATCAAAAGTTTTGCCGACCATCGCCGAGGCCGCGCCGCGCCTGACCGGCGATACCTATGTGGTGGAATTAGATGTGCCGCAAAGCTCGATTGTATTTGGGCAACCGGGTCTGCGCCGCGACGATGCTGATTGGTATACCGGCTTGGTGATGAACTACATTCTGGGTGGTGGTGGCTTCTCATCACGTCTCTTCAGTGAAGTACGCGAGAAGCGCGGCCTCGCCTATTCCGTCGGCACCGGTCTGCACCCCATGCGGCTCTCGGCATTGATCTCCGGTGGGGCGGGGACGAAGAACGCGAACGTCGCCGAGTCGTTAAAAATTATCCGTGCGGAATGGGAGCGCATGCGCACAGGCGGCGTGACGGCGGACGAACTCAGTCGCGCAAAATCCTATCTGACGGGATCGTTTCCACTGCGTCTCAGTTCGACCAACCGGATCGCCCGCATGCTGGTCTCGATCCAATACCACGACCTCGGGATCGACTATATCAACAAACGTGCGAACTATATCAACGTGGTGAGCGCGGAGAACATCGCAAAACTGGCCCGCCGCTTACTTGATCCCGGAAAATTGACCTTCGTCGTGGTTGGCAAACCGGCGGCTGTCACGCCAACCGCACCCGCCCCGCAAATATAAGGTCAAATCCAAGAGGATAACAATCGGTTGCGTCCCAGAGTAGGGTCGGACACTATCTATAGGGTTTGACCATGTCCTATATACATAAAATAGACGGATGTTTTGCCGACAAGATCGGTGACGGCGGCGTTTCAGCTGCGGGCTATGAGCGACGCCGCGCGGAAGCTGGCGAAGCGCTTGCGCGGATCGCAGAATCGACCGACCGCGAGTACATGACGGTCCTCAAGCTGCCCGAACGGCGGAACGATATCGACACCCTGCAGCAAGCGGCAGAACGGCTGCGCGAGACGTGCAGCGATGTAATTGTTGTCGGCACGGGGGGGTCGAGCCTTGGCGCCAGAACGCTCTGTGCCCTGCAAACGACCAGCGAACCGACACTCCATTTTCTGGAGAACGTCGATCCGCACGGGTTCAACTCTCTCCTCGCCGGCCTAACGCCGGAAAAAACCGGCACACTCTTCGTCTCGAAGTCCGGCGGTACGCTGGAGACCATCGCCCTGACCATGGTGGTTCAAGGTTGGCTTCTCGACCACTGTGGACCGCAGGCACTCTCCCATCGCAGTTTCGCGATCGTGGAGCGCGGTGACAATCCTCTTTACCGATTGGCGGAGCGCTACAATATTCCTGTGATCGCCCACGACCCCTATGTGGGCGGCCGCTACTCGGTCTTCTCATCGGTCGGCTTGCTCCCAGCGATGATCGCAGGTCTCGACCCAATTGCCATTCGTGAAGGTGCGCAGGACTTGGTAGCCAGATGCCTCGCCATGCCGCAGGACGCAGCGCCGGTGGAGGGCGCGGCCCTGGCGGTGGCGCTTGCGGCCGAACGCAACATATCAATCTCCGTCCTGATGCCCTATTGCGATCGGCTCTCGGACCTGGCGCTCTGGTATCGCCAGCTTTGGGCGGAGAGCCTCGGTAAGAACGGCAAGGGGACAACCCCAGTCCAAGCGAGTGGCACGGTCGATCAACACAGTCAGTTACAGCTCTACCTGGATGGGCCTGACGATAAGTTGATCACTCTCGTCACCTCTCCCGCGGCGGGGGACGGCATGATCATTCCGCCGGCAATCGCGCGCGACGCCGGTCTTGATCATCTTGCCGGGAGGAGTGTAGGCGACCTTCTCGATGCATCCTCCGACGCCACCGTGAAAGCATTGACCGATAAGGGCAGGCCGGTGCGCGAATTTCGTATCCCGCAGCTCAACGAATTCGCACTCGGCGGATTGATGATGCATTTCGTCCTCGAGACGTTATTGACCGCTGATCTATGGAAGGTCGATCCATTCGGACAACCGGCCGTGGAATCCGGCAAGGCACTCGCCCGCGAACGCCTCGCCGATACACAAGGGAGTGCTGCATGACAATCCGTCGCCTTCCGGAACACGTCGTCAACCGCATCGCCGCCGGTGAAGTCATCGAGCGGCCCGCTTCGGCGGTAAAGGAATTGGTCGAAAACTCCCTGGACGCAGGGGCTTCCCGGATCGAAGTGACCGTGCGCGACGGCGGTAAATCACTGATCACCGTCACCGATGACGGCACCGGCATGACGCCGGAGGAATTGCACCTTGCAGTCGAACGTCATGCGACCTCGAAACTGCCGGAGGACGATCTCGACCATATTCGGACACTGGGATTTCGAGGCGAAGCCTTGCCCTCCATCGGATCCGTCGGGCGGCTCGCTCTCACCAGTCGCACGGCGGGGGCCGACACCGCGTGGCGTTTGACCGTCGATGGCGGCGATATAAGCGGGCTCGCACCAGCGGCCTTATCGAAAGGCACGCGGATCGAACTCCGGGAATTATTTTACGCGACGCCCGCGCGACTTAAATTTTTGCGTGCTGATCGGACGGAATCCTCGCAAATCGGTGATGCGATCTCGCGCCTCGCCATGGCGCGCCCGGATGTATCTTTCACCCTGATCGACGGCGAGCGCACGAAGATCAAACTCGAAGCCGCACAAGGCGAACTGCTCGATGCCCGGCTTCGCCGCCTTGGCGGTGTCATGGGCAAGGAGTTCACCGAGAATGCATTGCCCATTGAAGCCGAACGGGAAGGCATTCGACTGACCGGATACGCCGGACTACCGACACTAAACCGAGGAAACGCCCAATTACAGTTCCTGTTCGTGAATGGTCGTTCGGTCAAGGATCGCCTGTTGTTCGGCGCCGTTCGCGGCGCCTACCAAGATTTTCTCGCCCGCGACCGGCATCCTCTAATAGCGCTTTTCCTGGAGATCGACCCGATGCTGGTCGACGTCAACGTCCACCCTGCCAAGGCAGAGGTCCGTTTTCGTGAGGCGGGCGTTGTGCGGGGGCTAATTGTCGGTGCGTTGCGCCATGCGTTGGCCGAAGCCGGCCACCGGGCATCAACCAGCGTCGCGACAGCCGCACTTGGCGCGATAAAGCCGGGCACCCATACCGGTCCTGGTCTGCCGTTCGGCAGCGCGTATCCACAACGACCCGCATACCCGTCGCCGGGACTGTCCGATTGCGCCGCTATCTTTCAGGCACCAAACGGGCCGACCCAAGGACTGGCGCCGACCGCGCCGCCCACGGCGCAGCACGATGACACCGACGGCACGGAAGCCTATCCGCTCGGTGCCGCACGGGCGCAGGTCCATGAGACCTATATCGTTGCGCAGACGGGGGACGGCATTGTCATCGTTGATCAGCACGCGGCACACGAACGCCTGGTCTACGAGCGCATGAAAGAAGCCCTCTCGGACACGGGGGTGCGCAAACAAGGATTACTTATTCCGGAAGTCGTGGAATTGGCCGAGGATGAAGTCGA
>CAXAGK010000046.1:0-14418 GCA_963968305.1 uncultured Rickettsiales bacterium
GGCTCGCCGTTTTCAATCAAACAGGCCTTGGCCGTGGTGCCGCCCATATCGAAACACAATAGATCGTGCTCGCCGGAGACGCCGCCATAGAGGACGGCGGCTTGTGCGCCCGCCGCTGGGCCCGATTGCACCAGCCGGATCGGGAATTCCGTTGCCGTGTCGTGGCGCACCGTTCGTCCGTCGGAGAGGACGAGCAGCAAGTCGCAACCGATGGCCATTTCGGCCAAGCCGTCGACCAGTCGCTCCACATAGCGTTTGAAGATCGGATGGACATAGGCATCGGCGACGGTGGTCGAGCTGCGCTCGTACTCGCCCATCTCGGCGCTGACGACGGAAGATAAGGAAACAGAAAGATCAGGTGCGATCTCCGCCAGCCTGTTCTTGATCGCCAATTCGTGGGCGGGATTCCGATATGCGTGTAACAAACAGACGGCGATGGATTGGACATCGGCGGCTTGGAAGGCGGCGGCGATATCGTCCAACTCATCCAACGCCAGCGGCGTTAGAACATTGCCGTCCGCGTCCAACCGTTCGGTGATCTCGGCCCGCGCCGCTCGTTCGGCGATGGGTGTCGGCATTTCAATTGCCAGGTCGAACAGGTCGTAACGCCACTCCCGGCCGATTTCCAGCACGTCGCGAAACCCCCGCGTCGTGATCAGCCCGGTCTTCACGCCCTTCCGCTCGATCAAGGCGTTCGCCACCAGGGTCGTTCCGTGAATGACCGCTTCGACATCCGCCGGCGCGATGCTGTGTTCGTTCAGGATGTGCCGGATGCCGTCCATCACCGCGCGCGATGGATCGTCTGGTGTGGTTAGCAGTTTGGTGTTCCGGGTTTCTCCGGCGTCGATGTCCCAGAGCACTACATCCGTGAAGGTGCCGCCGATATCGACGCCGATACGTACTTTACTCATCGGCGCTAGATGTCCCGTCAAAATCGTAAACTGTGCTTGCCTTCTCCCGGCTCAAAAGACCCCGTGCGACATCTCGCTCTACCGCATCTCGGGTTCGTCCGTCCGGTGAATGAAGGCCGCCGCCGCCCGGCATTTGGAAGGTTGCAACATCGCCGGTCTTTAGCAACTGTCGCGACTTGGCGGGGATTATTTGATTGTTGACGAGATCCAATCCGGCCGCACCGTTTTGGCCGCCGAGCAGGCCGCGCGGCGGATAGGTGATACGTTCGTGGCGGATGGTCATGGTGATCGGCTCCGTTGCCAGCGACTTGAAGGAGAGCCGTTGCGCGTCCCCGCCTCGGAATTTTCCTTCACCCGCGGTGTCCGGCACAAAACATTTCTCGGTGACCAACAGCGGCGCTTGCGCTTCGAACAACTCGACCGGTTGGTTGGAGACGTTGCTCGGAAAACTCAAACAGCCGGGCCCGTCGCCGTTCGGCCGCGCGCCATGACCGCCGTTCATGAAGAACATTTTAACGAAGGGTGTGTTGTTCTTCTCATCGATGCCTTTGAAGTACACGTTCCATAAGGGAGAGCCGGATTCGGCGATGACCCGGTCCGGTAGGACAGCGCTCAAGGCGCCGAAAATCGCTGGCGGCGCGTAATGTCCCGAAAGGTGGCGGCCCCAAACCGGAGCGGGGCGGCTCGCGTTTAACAAACATCCTTCGGGCGCGCGGACGGTCACCGCTTCGAACGATCCGCTATTGTTCGGCGCCGACGGGTCCAACAGGCATTTCAGCGCAAAGCACGAATACGCATAGGTGTAGTTCATAACGCTGTTGATCGGGAATTTGATCTGCGGTGACGTGCCCGCGAAATCGATATCAATGGCATCGCCCGCAATGGTGACGGTGCACCGGATGGTCAGCGGCGCGTCGAAACCGTCAACCTGAAACGAATCGCTATACGATCCGTCCGGCAAATCGGTGATCACCTCCCGCATGCTTTTCTCTGAGCGCGAGATAATCTCGTCGATGACCTGGTCGAAATCGTCCAGGCTCTCTTCCTCCAAGACCTTCAACAGTTTCTGCTGGCAGTCGTAATAGGCGGCGAACTGTGCTCGGATATCGCCGAGTGTCTCGCTCGGTGCGCGTAAGTTCTCGTTGATGAAGTCGAGCACGAGTGAATTCTCTTGGCCTTCCTCGACGATCTTGCAGATCGGAATACAGAGGCCTTCCTCATAGCAATCCTGGGCGCTTGGCGAGGGCGCCCCACCGATATCGACCGTGTGGGCGGTGCTGCCGGCAAAGGCGATCAACCGTCCCTCGGCGAAGATCGGGCAGATCATCGAGATGTCGTTTAGGTGACCGGTGCCGATCCAAGCGTCGTTGGTGATGACCACATCGCCGGGCGTCAATGTCTCCACCGGGAACTTCTCCAGCACCGCTTCCAGTGTCCGGGGCAAGGTGCCGATAAAACTCGGGATGCTGCGCCGGGATTGCACGAATTGACGGCCGTGCCGGTCTAATAGGCTGAAGGCCATGTCGTAATTGTCGCGCACCACGGTGGAGAATGCAGCTCGGATAAAGGTCTCGGAGACCTGATCGACGATACCGTTGAGGCGCTGCCAAATCAGGCCGAGCCGGATAGGATCGATAACCGAACTTTGCTCAGCCATTGTAGACTGGGGTTAGCCAGTGAGCGAAAGCGTCGTTGCGGCCGCGCACGATGTCGTCAAAGGCGGCTTGCAGTTTACGGGTGACCGGACCCGGCGTACCGTCGCCGACGGCGCGGCCGTCGAGGCCGGTAATCGGCATGATCTCCTGGCCGGTACCGCAATAGAACGCTTCTTCCGCCAGATACAATTCGGTCCGGCCAAGCCTGCGCTCTACCGTCTCCACGCCAATCGATCCCGCCATCTCCAGCATCGTTCGCCGGGTGACGCTTTCCAAGATGCCGCTGGTAACGTCCGGCGTGATGAAGACACCGTCGCGCATCACGAATAGACAACCGCCAGGTCCCTCGCTGACCGTGCCGTCCTCGTTCAGCAGAATCGCGCCGCCGGCTCCTTGGCGTTTCGCCTCCAATCCCGCGAGGCGACTATTGAGATAATTGGCGGACGCTTTGATGCGGGGTGGGTTGGCATTCTCGCCATTGCGGCGCCAACTGCTGATGATGAATTGCTTGCCGGTCTTGAAGTCGGCGACACGCGGTCGCGGCCGACAAATTACTGAGCTGCCGACGGGCCCAGTGGCGAGCATGGAGCCCCAGTCGTCGACATAGACTTGCAGGCGGATATAGGTGTCGCCGCGAAACTCGTTCGCCTTTAAGGTTTCGATGATGTCATTGTTGAAGGTTTCGATCGAGGGTGGATCGTCCAACTCCAGCAAATTCATCGAGAATGCCAGCCGCTTATTGTGATCGTCGAGCCGGAAGATGAAGAGGTCTTGCTCCTCTTCGTTCCAATAGGCGCGGTAGCCCTCAAATACCAATGCGGCAAAGGTGAGGCCGGGTGCCATCACGGAGACTTTCGCATCTTCGTAGCGGACGAGTTTATTATTTTGCGAAACCCATTTGATTTCGGCGCGAGTGTTGTCGGTGGTGGTGGTGTTCATGAATTAAAGGCCCCAACCGGAGAGGAGACTGCGCAACGCCACGATGAAGGCGATTGGCTGATCTACAGTAAGGTGGTGGTGAGCGCCAGGGACGGCAATGACCGGATCTTCCGGCCGCATCAGCGTTTTCATATGGCCGACGACTTCGGGTGTCATCATCGTGCTCTCGGCCCCATAGATCAGCGCCTTGCGGCACGGCAAATCCCGCACGTAGTCGCCGAGCGGCTCCTGGAAATGGGCGGCACCACGCGCACCGATATCGAATTTCCAGGTCCAACCTTGTTCCTCTTCGAGGACTGAATGCGCGGCCACGTGATCCAATAGGAATTCGTTGACGCGCGGTTGCTCCGGGACCAGGCGGAACCGCCCGGTGATGGTTTCCTTATCGGGGAAATACCGTTTCGGTCTATCATAGGCGGCGCGTGGCTGATCTCGGTCCTCGGTGCCGGGCCGGATTGCGGCATCGATGATCACCGCACCCGACAAGTCGGCGCCGTGTCGGTTCGCGTAACACATGGTCATATAGCCACCGAAACTATGGCCGATGACGACCGGGTTTTCCCCAAGGCCTGCGTCCGCGATGACTGCCGCCATCTCCGGAATATGTACCGTGCTGCCGTAATCCGCCCGGTGTCCGCTATCCCCCATGCCCGAAAGGTCTATCGCCGCGACCGGGCGATCTTCCGCGAAGAAGGGTGCGATAAAGGACCACCATTGCGCATGCGCGCCACCGCCATGGACGAACAGAAGGCCCGGTCTTTCGGAGGTCTCTGGGCCCCAACTCAGATAATGAATGTCGCAGCCGTCGACCTTAATTCGGTGTGAGCGGGGTGTATCCGCCATCGACCGTTCAAACCATTCGGGCGCGGACGCCTTAGCTTCCTCACCGGCGTCGTCGATGAGCCATCGAGACGACCTGTCATTCATTTAAACACCCCAACCGGCAAGAACCGTGCGCAGGCCGACAACGAAGGCAATTGGTTGATCAAGCATCAAATGATGGCCGGCCGCTGGAATTTCGATAACACGGTCGCCGTCTCCGTACTGCTCTTTCGTGAATTCAAGCACGCCGTCCGTCAGGAAAACGCTCTCGTCCCCATAGAACAATGCCTTTGGGCAGGCCATGTCGCGCAGGTAGTCGGCGAGCGGCTCGTCTCGGGTACCACGGCCGCGCACATTGTCATCGTATTTCCAGGTCCAGCCGCGTTCTTCCTCGACGACAGAGTTCTGGGCGATGAAGTCGACGATAAACTCATTCTCGCACGGCTGATACGGAGAGAGGCGATAGCGCCGCACAATCGTTTCTTTATTCGGGAAGTAAGGCTTCGGTCGACCGGGTCCGCCCGATCCGCCGTCATTGTCGCTCGGCGGCCGCACGAAAGAATCGACGATGACCACGCCGGACAGGTCCGCACCATGGTGATGACCAAAACACGTCGTCATGTTACCGCCGAAACTATGGCCGACGACGACCGGCTTCGCACCGAGGCCGGCATCGGCGATGACAGCCGCCATCTCCGCGAGGCGAAGCGTGTTGTTGTAGTTGTCGCGGCGTCCGCTCTCGCCCATACCCGACAGATCGATGGCGGCGATCGGCCGGTCCTCGGCGAAGAAGGGCGCGATGAAGGACCACCATTGCGCATGCGCGGCCCCGCCATGGACTAACAGCAGACCCGGCTTCTCCGATGTTTCAGGCCCCCAGCGTAGATAGTGGATTGGGCAATCTTCGACGGTCACCCTATGCGATGTCGGTGCTGTCCCGACCGCGTTCTCGAACCATTCTGGTTTCGGGGTCTCGGGTTCTACTTCTTCCTCGATGACCCAACGTGATGACCGGTCTTCCATGGTCGCGCTCCCGCTATTCGCTGCACTCCTTGCCAATCAAACTGAATATATGGCGGACGTCTCATCTCGCCATCCTTTCGCAGGGTTGCCGGTGTTTTGTGGGGATTGGTGCCATAGATTAAAGTGGGCGCTGTGGAGAAGAGCAGAGGTCAAAGTGAGCGAAGACAACGACGGCAGAGGCAAGATAAACCGACTTGAAGACCCGGACCTGCTGCGGGGGGCCGGGCGATTTATCGACGATATCTCGCGGCCGGGCATGCTCGAGGCCGCCTTCGTGCGCAGTCCGTTCGGGCACGCGGCAATTGGCGGGATCGATAAGTCCGCCGCTTTGGCCGTGCCAGGCGTCCATGCTGTGTTAACCCGCGCCGACCTGACGCCTTACCTCAACAACGAATATCTCGTCGTTGGATTGCCGAGCAAACTCTACAAACAGAACCGCAATCGACCGGCGCTCGCCGGTGACGAAGTCGTCCATGTGGGCGAGGCCGTCGCCATCGTGGTCGCCGAAAACCGTTATATCGCCGAGGATGCGGCAATGCTGGTCGAGGTCGACTACGAACCGCTGCCCGCCATCGCCGATTGCCGCGACGCCCTGTTGCCCGGCGCGCCCTTGGTGCATCGCGACGGGCCGGACAATCTGCTCTCCGAATTCGATATCGGCTATGGCGATGTCGACGGTGTTTTCGCGTCGGCTCCTCATGTCTTCCAGGAGTCACTCTGGCAGCATCGCGGCGGCGGGCATTCGATGGAATGTCGCGGCGGCATCGCCGATTACGATTCGACGGAGGATTTCCTCACATATTGGTGTTCGACCCAGACGCCGCATGCGGCTAGGCGTACGCTGGTTGATATGTTGGGACGCGACGACGATAGCATACGGGTCGTGACTCCTGATATAGGTGGCGGGTTCGGGCCGAAGCTCGTCTTCTATCCGGAGGACGTGACGCTCTGTCTGGCGTCAATGATCCTCGACCGCCCAGTCAAATGGATCGAGGATAGGCGCGAACATTTCGTCGCCACGACGCAAGAACGTGATCAATACTGGGAGATCGAGGTCGCCGCTGACAGCGACGGTAAGCTGCTCGGTATTCGGGGTGGAATCATTCACGATCATGGCGCCTATACGGGGCGTGGTATTAACCTCGCCGCCAATTCCGCTGAGACCCTTACCATGGGCTATATCGTGCCGACCTGCATGATGAATGTGAAGGTCGCGCTGACGAATAAAATACCGGCCACCCCGGTGCGCGGTGCGGGGCATCCGCAAGCCGCTTTCGCGATGGAACGATTGCTCGACCGAGTTGCGCGTGAGCTCGGCCTGGACCGGGCGGAAGTACGGCGGCGAAACTTCATTCCGCCCGACGCCATGCCCTACGAGAAGCAGGTACACGCGCGGAGCGGGTTGCCGGTGGTGATCGACACCGGTGAATACGACATCATGCAGCAGAAAGTTTTGGACCGCGCGGGATGGGCGGAATTTACGGCGCGGCAATCCGCGGCGCGCGATGCGGGGCGTTATCTCGGCATCGGTCTCGGCAATTATGTGAAGGGCACGGGGCGCGGCCCGTTTGAGGCGGTGACCGTGCGCATCGGCAGCTCCGGCAGAATTTTCGTCGCTTGCGGCGGCTCCGCTATCGGCCAGGGAACGCGCACTATGTTAACCCGCATCATTGGCGAACAATTGGGTGGCGATCCTTCGAATATCGTCGTCACGGTCGGCGATACGGCGGCGATTTCGAACGGAATCGGCACGTCGAACAGCCGGCTAACCGTGACCGCCGGGTCATCCGCTCATGTCGCCGCCATCGCGGTGCGCAAGAAAGCGCTCACTGTAGCTGCCGATATGCTCGAGGCCGCCGAGGCCGATCTTGAGATCGAAGGTGGGGAGATCAAGGTACGCGGTTCCGATCTGAAAGTGAGCCTCGGCGACGTCGCCAAAGCCGTCGCCGGAACGCCGGGCTACCGCTTGCCGGACGGGGTGACCCCCGGCATGGAAGCGACCGAAACTCATATCATCGAGGAAGAAACTTTCGCCAGTGGTTGCGCTGTCGCCGAGGTCGAGGTGGATATTGAAACCGGTAAGGTCATTATCCTCAACTATGTGATGGCGCAAGATAGTGGACGCATTCTGGATCGCCAAATCGCCGAAGGTCAGCTCTATGGCGGCATCGCGCATGGGATCGGTAATACGCTGTTCGAATGGATGCGCTACGACGACGACGCGCAGCCGGTGACCGCAACCTTGGCGGAATATTTACTGGTGACCGCGCCCGAAGTGCCGAGCGTCGAACTGATCTTGCACGAAACACCGACGACGCGGAATCCGCTGGGTGTGAAGGGTATTGGAGAATGTGGATTGATGCCGGCGACCTCGGCCATCGTCTCGGCTATTGAGGATGCGCTTTCACCATTCGACGCGCACCTAACCCGTGTGCCGCTGACACCACCCGATATTCTGGCGGCGATCGCGGCGGGTAAAGAATAGTAGCCCGCCTTTCCGGAGCGCCCGTGAGGGCGAATCCGGAACTATGGCCTGAGCGTTACTGACCGATCGAGCCTGACTTTAGGGAAGCGACGCGTAAAGCGTAATGCCCAGGCCATAGTTCCGGGTTCATCCTATGCATGCCCCGGAAGGACGCCGATGTGGGGATTATCTCCCCAAGATCATCTCCGACGCTTTTTCCGCCATCATCAGCACCGGCGCATTGATATTGCCGGACGTGAGGTCCGGCATCGCGGAGGCGTCGACGACGCGTAAATTCTCAGCCCCTCGCACCTTCATCTCGGCATCGAGGACGGCGGTGTCATTCACGCCCATGGGGCAGGTGCAGGCGGGATGATGGGCGGTGACCATCGTCTCGCGGATCCAAGCGTCGATCTCGTTGTCGTCGTTCACGGAAATACCGGGGTCGATCTCATCGCCGCGATAAGGATCAAGTGGTGTTTGCACGGTCGCCCGTCGTGCCATGCGCACCCCTTCCCGTAGGGTCGCCATATCGCTGTCGATGGAGAAGAAGTTTTGGAATACTTTCACCGTGTCGCGCGGGTCAGCGGAGCGAAGGCGCAGATGCCCCCGGCTTTCCGGGTGTAGGAGGATGGGGCGGATGCCGAACCCATCGCGGAACGCGGGCTTGAAGCCCGGGAACCAAGGGTGGACGACCCCGGGCGCGCTGCGGATGATGAATTGGATATCGGGCACGGCGAGTTCCGGGCGAGATTTTAAATGCGCGAACAGAGGCGCGGGCACAATCGTCGCCGGCCCCGTGCCGAAGAAATGCGCTTGCAGCATCGCGAGGGCGAGGCGGTCGTACCGCATGGTGCGGATAAAGGATCCGGGAATTTTCCGGTCATAGCTTACCATGACCGCGAGATGGTCCTGCAAATTCTCGCCAACCCCGGGACTGTCCAGCAGGACATCGATTCCGTGTTCCTGCAAATGCCCGGCCGGCCCAATACCGGAAAGCATCAGAAGGTGCGGCGAATTAAAGACGCCGCCGGAGAGGATCACTTCGCGGGAAGCATTTAGAGTCCGAGTGACGCCGCCTTGGGAATATTCGATGCCGACGGCTTTCTTCCCTTCGAACAGGATACGCCCCGCAAGCGCTTCGGTCTTCAGTTCCAAGTTGGGGCGGGAGAGCACCGGCTTCAGGAAGGCGACCGCGGCGCTGCAACGCTTGCCGTTGCGGATGGTGAACTGCGTGCGTGTGAATCCTTCTTGCTCGGCCGCATTATAGTCCGGCGTGTACCCATACCCTGCCACCTTCGCGGATTCGATCCAGGCATCGAGCAGCGGATCGCGGTCGGGCGACTGCACCACCGTGAGGTCACCGGAGCTCCCGCGATATTCCGGATCGGCATCACCTCCCCAGGATTCGTTACGGCGGAAATACGGCAGGACGTCGTCATATCCCCATCCGGTGGCACCCTTTTGGGCCCAGCGATTGAAATCTTCCCGATGGCCGCGCACATAGGCCATGACATTGATGGACGATGATCCACCGACCACCTTGCCGCGCATGGCTTCGATCACGCGGCCGTCCGTAAACGGTTCCGGCTCGCTGTCATAACCCCAATCGTGGCGGCGTTCCGGATGCATCTTGCCGATACCGATCGGGATGTGGATCAGGGGGTCGCGGTCCATCGGACCGGCCTCCAGTACAACGACCCGGTTTTTCGGGTCTGCGCTCAAACGGTTTGCGAGAACACACCCGGCGCTGCCCGCACCGACGATGATGTAGTCAACGGTATCAACCATGATCGGGCAACAGGATTGCGCGGCCTTTGATCTTGCGGCTGCTGATGGAGTCGAGCGCTTCTGCGAACCCTTCGAGGGGGAAGGTTTCTGAAGGCGCCGGTTTGATTTTGCCTTCGTCGTATAGCTGGAAGATGTCGGCGAAACATTCGTCCATGATATCGAGGCGCTTCTTGCGATAATCGCTGACCTGCAATCCGCTGACCTCGATGTTCTTCAGCAGAAGGTAGTTGGCTTTGACGCTTGGGATATTTCCAGCGGCAAAACCGACGACGACCAAGCGGCCCCGCCACGCAAGCGCGCGCAGGGCCGCGGCGAAAATTTCGTCCCCGAGCGGATCCATGATGACATCGGCCCCCTCCCCGTCGGTCGCCGCGTATACCTGGTCGCGCAAACCGTCGCGCAGATTGTCGATGGAAAGGTCGATGACGCCGTCGATATCGTCTGGCGCAAAGAGATCGGCTTTGGCAGGCGTGGTCAGCCCCGCCAACACGCGCGCGCCTTTCGCCTTAGCCAGTTGGACGCAGGCATAACCGACCCCGCCGCTGGCGCCGAGAACGAGCGCTGTCTCTCCCGCCTGCAGGCGGCCACGCTCCAACATTGCGAACCACGCGGTGTCGTAGACAAGCGACATCGACGACGCGTCGACGAAGGAAAGCGAGTCGGGAATTTTATAGGCCTGGCTCTGATCGATGGAGAGCAATTGCGCGTAGCCGCCTTGCTCGGACATCGCCAGTACGCGGTCGCCGACTTTAAACGGATCCACATTTGCGCCGATCTCGGTAACGATGCCGGTCGCCGCCTTGCCGGGCACGAAGGGGAGTTCCGGTAGGAATTGATATTTACCGCCGATCACCAACAGGTCGACGAAGTTGGCCGCAACCGCTTGCACCTGGATCAGAATATCCTCGGGTCCGGGGACCGGGTCCGGGAATTCCTCTACAGTTGCGTTGGAGGGGTCTCCGAAAGCTTTCAGGACGACGGCGCGCATTCAACGATCCTCTTCCAAAGGTCAGCTTGGGGCTTGCCAGCGAACCGGTTTCGGATCGACGTGGTGCCGGTTGATCCAGTCGTTTAGCTCGCGTTTCAATATCTTACCGTTCGAGGTGAGCGGCATATGATCGAGTTCGATGAAGAATTCTGGCATGTCGTATTTCGACAGACCTTCCGCGTCGAGGTGCGCCAACAGATCCGCCGGGTTCAACGCCGCGTTGGGGCGCAGGGTCACCGCAATGCAGACTCGTTCGCCGAGCCGATCGTCTGGAACCGGGACGGCGGCGGCGCGTTCGACCGCACCATGGCGCATGGCTAGTGCCTCGATCCGGGCCGGATAAATATTGTGCCCGCCGCGGATGATGACGTCTTTCTTGCGCCCGGTGATGCGCAGATATCCGTCCGCGTCGAGCGACCCCAGATCGCCGGTCATGAAAAAGCCGTGACTGTTGAAGGAGGCTGTCGTGCTTTCCTCGTCCTCGAAATACCCCAGCATCAAGCTCGCGCCCCGTCCGCCGATCTGGCCGATCTCTCCGATTTTGGCTTCCTTGTTCTGATCTTCCTGCGACCAGATGCGGATTTCGTATCCATCGCAGGCGGTGCCCGATGTCCCGGTGATGCGGTCCGGAGGATCGTCCGGCAGGGTGTAGTGATGTGAGCAGGCTTCCGTCATCCCGTAGCCGCTTTGCGGCGTGATGCCATGGTAAAGTAATTCGGCGCAGACAGCATCGGGGACGGCGGCGCCAGAGATTCGGAAACCCCTTAACAACGGCAAGCCTTCATCGTCGCCCGCGCGCAGTTCCGACAGCAGGTCAATGGCGTGGGTCGGCACGCCGAAAAGAAATGTTGCCCCGATCTCGCGCAATCTGGCGAGCAGGCTCGCTCCCTTGAGCAGATCATGGACGATCAACTCACCACCAACGGCAATGGCGCTGATCAACGCACCGAAACCCAGATTGTGACTGAGTGGACTCATCGTGTAGATGCGGGACGCTGGACCGAAATGCCAATCCGCCGCGATGGTCCGCGCGTTCGCGAGCAATGTGTTGTCGGTGTGCAACACCCCTTTTGGCGCGCCCGTCGTGCCGGATGTGAAGGGAAGATAGACGACGGTATCGGGATCGCTGAGCGGTTTGGTTGATGTTACAGGGCTGTCCGTCAATCCGAAGAACGCTGCTCCGGCGCAGGCATCAATGGGGGCAAGAGTGTAGACGTGTCGCAGATGTCCCAGCGCCTTGAGTCCGGGCGCGATATCGCGTCGATCCGCGTCGGCACCGTAGTTCGGTTGCAGGATCAGTGCCGAGGCCGACATGCGCCGTAACTGATCCAAGACTTGTTCGACCGTGTGGTCGCGCTGTAATCCCGGCGAACAGACATAGCCGTTTCGCGAACATGCCAAGACGGCGATGGCTCCCTCAACCCGGCTCGGCAGCCAAATCCCGACCCGGTCGCCCGGCTGTAATCCATGTCCCGCTAAATCGGCGGCGAGCGCATCGGCGGCTTCGACGAATTCCCGATAGGAGAGGCGCCGCATCCGGTCGCGGACGGCCCAGGCATCGGGCGTCGCATGCGCGCGCGCGGCGGCCAGATCGTAAATTGTCTCTGTGCGCCAATGACCGTCACTGTAATGAGTGGTCGCGCGTTCTGAAGTGGGTTTTGGCAACATATTGGTGATTAAGCTTAGGTGTCTGAAAGGGGTGATCAATTCTCACCGGTTAATATCGATCTATATTAGCATTCAGGAGGACCGGAACCCATGGAAATCATTGCTAGTGTTGGCCCGCTTGGGGCTGAGGTGCGCGGAATCGATATGCGCGAACCCTTGAGCGCCGCGGAAGTCGCGACGATCCGGCAGGCCTGGAACGATCATCTTGTCCTCTCGGTACGTGGCCAGGTCGATGTGAGTCTCCACGATCACATGGCTTTCTCGCGGCACTTCGGTGAATTGGCGATGTCGCCGCCAAGCCCGGTGACCGGTAAGCGCGGCGAGTTCGAAGGCGTGCCTCCGGAAATCGCCGTGGTCTCGAATATAGAAGTGGACGGTAAGCCGATCGGCGCATTGGGGACGGCGGATGTAAAGTGGCACACGGATTCTTCGTTCTTCGAAGTACCCCCCGCCGGCGGTCTCTTGCGCGCCATTGAAGTGCCCGAGGACGGATCGGGCGCGACGTCGTTCCTCAATCTTTATCGCGCTTACGAGACCCTGGCGAACGATGTGAAAGAGCGGATCGAGGGGCGTCTCTGTAACCATAGCGCCAATTTCGATTCCTCCGGACGCCCTTATCCTTATGCGGAGACCGGCGATCCAACGAAGTCACCCGGGGCCCGCCATCCGTTGGTGCGCACCCATCCGGAGACGGGGCGGAAGTGTTTGTTCTTGGGACGCCGTCTCGATGCGTGGATTGTTGGGATGGAGGTCGATGAGAGCGAGGCATTGCTCGACGCCATTTGGGGTCACGCCACCAGCGATACATTCAAATGGACGCACGAATGGCGCAACGGTGATATGATCATGTGGGACAACCGCTGCGTCATGCACCGCCGCGACGCCTTCGACCCGTCGCTCCGCCGTCACATGCAACGCACACAAATTGTCGGCACCAAGCCGGAATAGGCGTGATGTGGCCCAGCAAAATAAGGGTATCATTCCGGGTTTGCTGCGCGCCCCGGAATGGGCGGGTAAGGTACGCTATTCGGTCAACCGGAAAGGCTTTCCGGGCCGTCGTAACGTTCATCATAAGCGATGCCCAGGTCTTCCATTTCTTCCTTCAGCATAGCCGCTCCGTGCCAAACGACCGGTACGCCGTCCGGGATCGCTGCGGCGGTGATCGCCTCGAACGTTTTGTGTGGCGTGGCGCCCGCCAAAAGGCCCCGCCGAATGTGGACCCGCGCGCCGTTCATTTTGCCCTGGGTCAGCAGGATGCCGGTGATGACGAATTCCTTCGTCGCGCGGGAGATCGCCGGCTCTTTTCGCGAAATGGTCCAGGTGGAGTAATAGTTCTTCAGCGCCGCAAAGTATTCGGGGTCGAGCTCCATCACCGCCTCATGGCCGGGATGCAGAACACCGAGGATTTCGTTCTTGAATTCTTCCGCGACGTCATCGGTATGAATTTTTCCCTTTGCCCTCAGGCTTTCTTTTGAAACTCCGGATAGAGATTAACATACCCAAGCTCGGCGCGCTTCAGTGCGTTCTCGCGGGCTACGTCCCGCGTCATCGGCGTGAAGCCGTGACCCTCGACGATCCGTTGCATGAAGCACATCCGTGCGGTGACGGCGATGGCGTCGTGCAGGCCTTTTTCATCCCAGCCCGCATCGAAGACGGCGTCGGCGTCCGCCTGCGTCATCTCACCGGGGGTTAGGGTCAGTTTACGCACGAACTTGAACAGCGGCTTCAGCTTATCGTCGATATTGGCGGTGTCTATGTTCTCTAGCAGTTCTTCGATTAAACCGTCTTTTACGCCGTGCGCATAGGCGGCTTCGGAATGGGCGACATAGGCGAAGTTGCAGCCGGCGACGCCGACGACGAAGGAGGCGATCATCTCGCGTTCGCCCGAGGTGAGCGGCGAGGGGCCGTTCATCAGCTCTTGGCTCATCTCCGACCACAGACGGTAGATGTCCGGATAGGCGGTAAAGACATTGGCGGGTCCGGCGGTCTCCGGATGGGATTTGAAAAACGGCATGGCGGTTTACTCTCTGACTGTTTCAGTAGGAGAAGATAGGACCGCCGATCACAAAATCACCCATCTGCTTCGACCTGTACCTCGACACCATGCAAGGCGGTGCTGTCGCCCATGTCGCTGCGAAGCCCCGGATTGAGCGCATT